>CANQBY010000030.1 GCA_947589695.1 uncultured Bacilli bacterium | reverse complement strand
CCTCTTTTAGATCACGAGGACCAATTTCTATACGAACTGGGTAACCTTTAACTTCCGCTTCGGCAAATTTAAAGCCAGGAGTTTTATCTTGATAATCAGTTTTAAAAGTAATATCCTGTTTTCTTAACTCGTTTTCAATACTTTTGGTGGCTTCTATTACTTCTTCACTATTATTAATAGGAATTAAACAAACTTTAAAAGGCGCAATTTTGGGAGGAATAACTAAGCCCCGATCATCACCATGAACCATGATTAAAGCTCCAATCATTCTTGTGGTTACACCCCAACTGGTTTGATAAGGAGTCACTAGTTTATTTTCTTTATTTAAGTAAGTAATGCCAAAAGCCTTAGCAAAACCATCCCCAAAATAATGACTAGTGCCATTTTGAAGAGCAACGCCATCATACATCATAGCTTCTAGAGAATAAGAAGCTTCCGCCCCCGCGAATTTTTCTTTATCGGTTTTTTTACCTACAATAACGGGAATCGCTAAATAATTCTTTTGAAAATCTTCATAAATATGAAGCATTTTTAAAGTTTCTTCTAAAGCCTCTTCTTTAGTTGCATGCATAGTATGTCCTTCTTGCCATAAAATCTCACGACTTCTTAAGAAAGGTCTAGTAGTTTTTTCCCATCTTACAATCGTACACCATTGGTTATAAAGTTTAGGTAAATCCCGATAGGACTTAATTATTTTTTTATAATAATCGCAGAATAAGACTTCACTCGTAGGACGAACGCATAATCTTTCTTCTAATTTTTCTTCGCCACCATGAGTTACCCAAGCAACTTCAGGGGCAAAACCAGTGACATGATCTTTTTCCACATTTAAAAGACTTTCCGGAATAAACATCGGCATTTGAACATTTTCATGACCGGTTTCTTTAAACATTTTATCTAAAACTTTTTGCATTTCTTCCCAAATGGCATACCCATATGGACAAATAATCATACTTCCTTTAACATTAGAATAATCTACCAAATGAGCTTTAGTTACAACATCGGTGTACCATTTGGCAAAGTCAACATCACGACTAGTTATTTCTTTTACTTCATTCATAATTACGCCTCCTTTTTGCGTCTGGTTAATTTTAGAGATGAAACTTTAGATTCTAAAACACGAATATCTTCCGGATTATTAGTTAAATCATCACTTATAAGATAATAAGAACTATCAAAGATAAAATTTTTACTTTGAAGATAATCAATAATTAAATTAATATCTGCGATAGCTTTTTGATAAGTAGTTAAATTAGTAATTTTTTCTAATTCATAATTAGTAGTAATTAATTTCTTTTGCAGAACTTTGGCATATTCTTTTTGTTTGGTTAATTTATGTTCTAATAAATCATGATATTCTTGAGCTCTTTTATAAAAACGAAAATGGGTATTAGGATATTTTTTAAAAAAAGCAAAAGCCGAAAAGCCAAACGGAATAAAAGTTAAAACTAAAAGAAAAAGACTTTTTTCAATTACATAATGAAAAGCAAAAGAACGAGCGATAAAACTACAAGCGATTAATGCTAGGATTAGACCGGCGATTAAACCTTTAATTAAGTAAGTATCTAAATTACGAATGTTTTGTTCATTTACTTTAAAATCCGCGATTTCTTTAGTTAAACTTTTAATTTCAACTTCAGTATCGCTTATTTCTTCTTTAAGTTGTTCTTTTTTCTTCGTAATTCCTTGCTCAATAATTAAACGACCTTGTTCTTTTTCTTCATAATTTTTTAATAAAGTTTGATATTTTTGAATGATGTCAATTAGATCATTTTCCATAAGAAACCTCTTATTCGCTTACTTCAAAGTCTACTAATTCTTTATTTTCTGTTAAGATTTTATTTACTTTTTCAGTCGCAGTATTTAATTTATCATTACAATGTTTAACTAATTTCATCGCTTCTGTATATTTTTCAATAGCACTATCTAGTTCAACATTACCACTTTCTAATTCTTTAACTATTGCTTCTAATTCTTTTAAAGCATCTTCAAATGATTTTTCCATATTTACTCTCCTTTTTTATTTATTTTTCTAGATATAAGTTTCTAGTTAAACGCATGGTTTCATCTTGATTAAATGTTAAATCAAGTTCGGATGAAATTTCTGGTTTACTAATAAATTCATTAATAATTTTATTTTTATGAGCTAAAACTTCTTTTTGGTTATTTTGAAGTTCCAATAGTTCATGAGTAATAACTGATAACTCTTCTTCTAATTTAGTTTTGGTTGTATTTAAGTTTGCTAAGCTTCTTACTTTATCTTTTAGAAAATTTTCAGTCAGATTTAATTCGATTTGTAAATCACTTAGAGTGCGCTTATTTAATTCGTGTTTAAAATCGGATTTAAGAAAAAGATAAGCGGCAAGATTCATGAGTCCAAAAGATAAAGCTAAAAGAGTCGAAATAACCAAAATTAGAGAATTTATGGGCAGAACAAATAAACCAATAACAATTAAGATAGTACTTAAAAGATAAGCCTTCTTAAAGGGTTCGAAAGCTAATTTAAGGATTTCAGATTTAAAATGCTTAGTACTTTTTAAAGCTTTAATAAGTTTAGTTAAAGACTCATGATTTTGATTTAATTTTTGTATTTCCATTTCATTTAAAGTAATATCTTCTTGACTCTTAATTAACTTTTTCTCTAATTCTGCTTTTTTAGATGATAAACTTGTAATTAAATCACTAATTTTATTTAATAAGATATCATAACTATTCAAGATTCTACCTCCTTTACTAAAGCTTTTAGGCGACCTTCATGCAATTTAATATTAATAATATCTTCTTTATGTAAATCTTTCGTACTTTTTATTACAACATTATCTTTAGTTACTAAAGAATAACCTTTATCTAAAATATTTAGAGGATTAACAAGTTTTAAAGTGTTTACTAATATTTCATAGTTATGTGTATTTTTTAAGATTATATTATTAATATTAGAATATAAATTCTTTTTAGTAAATGATAATTGTTCTTTTTTAACTGCAAATAAATTTAGAGGATTTTTTAAAACATAAGAAGAAGTTAAATTATTTAAAATTAAAGTATAATTTTCTAAACGTTTCGTAATATTATTATTTAAAGTATCAAGTAAATTATCTAATTTTTGTTCTTTTAATTCATATAAAGATAAGGGATTTTTTAAGATATAAGAACTAGTAATATTAGTTAAACGTAGTTTACTTTTATGAATTAAATTATGCGTAAATTCATTAAGTCTAATTTGATAAGAATTTAAAAGATTATTTATTTCCGTGATGGTTGGTACAGCCATTTCGGCGGCACCAGTAGGTGTGGGAGCACGCATATCGGCGACGAAATCCGCGATAGTAAAATCAATTTCATGACCGACGGCACTAATGATGGGAACACGAGCTTCAAAAATGGCACGGGCAACAATTTCTTCATTAAAAGCCCAGAGATCTTCAATCGATCCTCCACCCCGACCAACGATTAAAACATCTAAGTCATATTTCCCAGAGTCAGCCTCTTTTATTTGTCTTACAATATCAGGGGCGGCTGATTCTCCTTGAACTAAAGCAGGGAAAAGAATTGTTTCACAAATGGGAAAACGACGTTTAATCGTAGATAAGATATCTCTAATCGCGGCTCCGGTGGGTGCAGTAATTATACCTATACGTTTTGGAATTTTAGGGATTGGTTTTTTATATTCGGGATTAAATAACCCTTCTTTAGCTAACTTAGATTTAAGTTTTTCAAATTCTAAATATAAATTACCTAGACCATCTACTTCCATTTTATCAACATAAATTTGATAAGTTCCTTGGGCGGGATAACAAGAAATACGACCTTCCACCAAAACATTCATACCATCTTCCGGAGCAAAATTAATATTTACTGCGCTAGAATAAAACATAACGGCACTAATACGGGAAGTATCATCTTTTAAAGTAAAATAAAGGTGACCGCGGGAATGATTTTTAAAATTAGAAATTTCTCCGCGAAGATAAACTTTTTTTAAATACGGGTTTTCATCAAATAAAGATTTAATATAGGTATTTAATTCACTAATTTTTAAATATTTATCATTCATTTTCTCACCTTCTTTATTAAATTTTTTTAGTTATTCTTTTATTATTTTATCTAAGACTGCATTAATTATTTTTCTTACCGAATCATCACTATATTTTTTCGCCAGTTCAATGGCTTCATTTATGACGACTACTTCGGGAGTATCCGTATATTTAAGTTCATAGATGGCAAGCCTTAAGATGGCGGCACCAGTCTTATCAATCCGGGAGATATCCCAATCAATCATTTTACTATTGGCAATAGTATCTAATTCTTGTTTGGTAGTTACTACTCCGTAGACCATATCTTTAACAAAGTCATTTTCTAAAGTAACGTTATCTTTGATAATTTTATCTAAATCACATTTAACTTTATTACTAGTCATTAAATCATATTGATATAATATAATCATTATTTTTTCTCTTAATTCACTTCTGGTTACAGCCATATAAAATCACCTTTTTTAATTATATCTTATATTTTTAGATAATTCAATTTATTTAACACGAAAAAAGAAAAGAAAACTAATCTTTTTTAAGTTTTAAATTATTTGATTACTAATTTAATTGGAAGAATTAAATAAATATAAGTTTTCTAAAATATTTTCTCCAGTACCAGTATAATATTGGGTATCAATTAACTTGCCCCCAATATGCTTATAAAAGTCATTAGATTTATTTTCGGCTAAACAACCAATAATTACAGCTTTAAAGCCTTGATTCTTTAATTTTGCTAAAGCCGCATTTACTAATTTTTTACCATAGCCATAGCCTTGATAATCCTTTAAAATGTATAAGGCAAATATTTCACCACATTGAGGAATTTTAGGATAACTACTACTACCATATCTTACAAAACCAACTACTTTTCCATTTACTTCTAATACTAGTTCTTGATAAGGAGTAGAGTTAAACTCGGCATAAGCTTTTTGGATTCGATCTTTTTCATTTAATTTTAATTTCGTTAAAAAGGCTTCACTAACAATACCAGGATAAGTTTCTTGCCAACAGATAGTGGTAATTTTAGGAATTATGAAACAATCCTCACGTTTAGCTTCTCTAATTTGATAGTCCATTATTTATTTTCCATTTCTTTTAATTCAAATAAAATATTGATGGCTTCCATGGGGGTAGTATGAAGAGGATCAATGGTTTTTAATTTTTCTCTTAGACAATCTTTATTTTGACTCGGAATTTCAAAGTTCATGGCAAGTTGAACATTATTATCAACCGGATGAGTCTTTTCAGTTTTAGTTTCATAACTATTTAGGATATCCTCCGCCCTGGATAATAATTCTTCCGGCATATTAGCAAGACGGGCGACATGAATACCATAGCTTTTATCGGCCGGTCCATTTTTCACTTTATGTAAAAAAGTAATCATATTCCCCTCTTCTTTCGCGGCAACATGGACATTTTTAATATTTAAAAATTTTTTATCTAAGCTCGTTAATTCATGATAATGCGTAGAAAATAAAGTTTTGCATTTAATATTCTTTGCAACATATTCTAAAATTGCCTGGGCTAGACTCATACCATCATAAGTTGCGGTGCCACGCCCTAATTCATCAAATAAAATTAAACTTTGAGGAGTTGCCGAAGCAAGAGCACTTTCGGCTTCTTTCATTTCGACCATAAAAGTAGATTCCCCACTTACTAAATCATCACTAGCACCAATACGGGTAAATATTTTATCAATAATTGGCAATTTCGCACTTTTGGCAGGCACAAAAGAACCCATTTGCGCTAAAATAATGATAATTGCAGCTTCGCGCATAAAGGTGGATTTACCACTCATGTTAGGGCCAGTAATAAGAAGAACATCCGTAGTTTTATCCATAATAACATCATTGGGAACATAAGGAGTTTTACTCACTGCTTCAATCACCGGATGGCGACCATCAATTATTTCTAATAGACCATCTTCATTTAAAGTAGGACGCACAAAATTATATTCATCGGCACAAACTGCAAGGGAAATTAAAGCGTCAATTTCACTAATAATACTCGCAGTTTCTTTAATTTTTAAAACTTCTTTTTTTAAGATTTCTCTTATTTCACAGAATAAATTATATTCAAGATCAAAAATTTTTTCTTCAGCATTTAAAATCAAACTTTCTTTTTCTTTTAACTCGGGCGAAATAAAACGTTCCGCACTGGCTAAAGTTTGACGACGTTCCCAACCGAATTTTTCAGTTACTTGCGATGCTTGGCCTTTACTTACTTCAATATAATAACCAAAAACGCGATTAAAACCAACTTTTAAGTTTTTAAGACCAGTTTCTTCTTTAATTTTCGTTTCAAATTCGGCAATAAAATCTTTACCTCCCGAACGAATACTTTTTAACTCATCTAATTCTTTATTATAACCGTCTTTAATTAAATAACCTTCTTTAATACTAAGAGGAGGATTTTCATAAATACTTTTTTCTAATAAATTATATAAATCTTCATGAGTATTAAGATTATAAGGAAATTTTAGTTCCTCAAGAATATCTTTAATGCGAGGAAGAACACCAAGAGAATTTTTGATTTGGAGTAAATCTCGGGCATTTAGATTACCCGTGATTGCTTTAGCGCATAATCTTTCTAAATCATAGACTTCATATAATAAATCCCGAAGTTCATCTTTTAAAATAAATTCATTATTTAAAACTTCTAATTTATGATATCTTTCCTCGATTTTAGGAATACTACGCAAGGGATTTAAAAGCCATTCTTTTAGTTTCCTAGAACCCATCGCTGTTTTAGTTTTATCTAAAAGCCAGATTAGAGAATAAGTTCGTTCTTTTAAGCGAAGAGTTTCCACAAGTTCTAAATTACGGACGGTATGAATATTCATTTCTAAATAATCATTTTTATTTACAATCGTAACACTAGATATATGACTTAAATCTTTTAATTCTTTAACTACTAAATAATAAAGTAAATGTCTTAGACCTTGTTTTACTCGGGTATCGGTAACACTATTAATTAAAGTTTCGTAGCCTTCCGTTAAATAATTATTAGAAATAGATAATTCAATACTATAAGTGTTTTTTAATAAATTATAGAGTTCAGCATCATTATTATTTTCTAAAATTATTTCTTTAATATTTAAATGTAAAATTTCATTAATTAGTTTTTCTTTATTATGGGGAATATTAAGACTTTTTAATTCTCCTGTAGAGATATCCGCGAAAGTTAAAAGATAAAGATATTCTAAATCAAGTAAAGAAGCGATATAATTGTTATCATGTTCATTTAATGATTCAAGATTAACAATAGAACCTTTAGATATAACTTCAATTACCCCTCTTTTTACCATGCCTTTCGTATTTTTAGGATCTTCTAATTGTTCACAGATAGCCACTTTATATCCTTTTTCCACTAGTTTTTCAATATAAGGAGTAACACTATGAAAAGGAACGCCACACATAGGGATTCGCTCTTTTAGACCAGCATTTTTACCAGTTAAAGTAAGTTCTAATTCTTTAGAGGCAATAATTCCATCTTCAAAAAATAATTCGTAAAAATCACCTAAACGAAAAAACAACAATTCTTCGGGATGAGATTTTTTTATCTCAACGTATTGTTGCATCATTGGACTTAATTCATTTATATTTACTTCTTCTAACTTCATAAAAATTCACCTTGTTTTTAGTACATTTATTATAACACGGATAAAGAAGATAGTAAATTAAAGTTTTAATTTTAAAGAAGGAAAATAGCAAGAAATATACCTAAGAAAATAATTAATAAAGGAACTAAAATGATTAAAAGATTAATTTTCCCTCTTCTTAATGAGGAAGAAGTACTTTCTTCTAAAAGAGGAGTTAATTCTTGATATTGAGCTAACTCGGCTTTTAGTTCAGGAAGAGTTATTTTACCACTTTTTAAAACAATATCAGTACCAATAACTTGAGGAAGCTTTACATTACGCAAATCTTTAATTTCTAATTGATTTAAATAAAGACGACCACCGACAATTTCCGGCAAAGCAACTTTATCAAGACTAGTTAAAGAATTTAAGTAAAGAGAATACTCAATTCTTTTAGGTAAAACTACTTTATTCATCGTTTTTACTTTAGATAAATCAACATCGCCATCGATTATCGCGGGAAAAACTAAATTTTGGGCATTTTCTAAAGAGGATAAAAAGAGACAACCTTTAATGTTTTGAGGTAAAATTAGTTCATTATAAGTAGTAAGAGACTCGAGATTTAAATCACTACCAACATAACGCGGTAAAACGAGAGTATCCACAGTTGTTAGAGATTGTAAATTAAGACCATACGTAATTTTTTTAGGTAATTTTAGATTAGGTTCGATAGTTAGACTAGATAAAAGCATATCACCATCAATAATATCGGGCATTTTCATAAAAAGATTTTGAGATTTAGTTACTTCACTTTTTTCAATATCACCTTGATAATAGACTAATTTTCTTAATAAATCAAAACGATTAGTACCAATTTCACTAGGTTTACAATTTAGTAAGAAACTTAAATCTTTTTTAAAATGGCGATTTTTTTTGATTTCTTCAACTCGAGGATCTTCATCATAACCAAAGCGATTAATAGGATTATCTATTTCATAAATAAAACTTAATTCTTCCCGAGTTAAATCTTCTTTATTTTGAAATTTGGTATAAATAGATTTTAAATAGGCCATATCATGAAGTTTTTGAAGATAAAGGTCTTTATCAGGAAATTCTTGAAGTTTAGAAGCTAGAACATCTTCAAAACCCGATTCGAGATTTTGTCCTTCAGCTGTTCCTCTTATTTCACCAATATGATGACGTTCCATGCGAATGGCAATTTTAGGAATTTTATATTCTCCTTGTTTATCTTTAAGATAGTAAACATAAAAGTCACCTCCGGCATACCCATCTCCCCCACAAATTTGCACTTTGGCAGTTGATAAAGCGCCTGCGGTACACCAACCAGTGTTATAGCCTTGTAAGGAATTATAAAGTTTAATAGCAGATTCTTCATTAAAGCCGGGATATTTAACCCATTTTCCATCTAAATTGGGACTAACAGGCGTATTAGTTTTCTCTCTTAAAAGACTTTCATAAAGTTTAGGAAAACTTTCGGTATTAACTAATCTTTGAATATCTTCATCGGCAATAGTTTCTTTATTTAAGTGTTGTTTTAAATATTTGACACATTTACCTACTAATTCAGCATTTAAATTAACAAAAGGAGCGACAGTATTAAGAGTACGTTTATTATAACTATTAGTTTTTTTATTAAAAGTACCCATTTTTAACATACCTTGAAAAGCCCAAACTTTAGCCCACATATCTAAATAGGAAGAATCTTTACTTAAGAAATAGTTTAACCAAACATCAAGACTTTCTTTTTGTTCCCGATAAATACGAGCAACATGATCCGCGCGGATTTCTTTTTCTTCATCAGTAACAGGGTTAGTAAGATTATACTTACCATTACCATTTTCAAAATAACCATTTTCTAAGTAATGCCAATAAGATTCGGGAATATTTTCTTCTTTGATAAGATAGCGGTCATAATATAAATTTTTAATTAAATTTAAACGATTATGCGTAGCAGCAAGATTTTGAACCCGCTCTAATTTAGCTAGATAAGAAGTAATAATAGCTATTTTTTCAGAAGATGTAGAAGCTTCTTTAGTAATAATTTCATCTTTTTTTAAAAGATCATATAATTTTTTTAAAAATTTATTTAATTCATTTTGGTTCATAATAATTCCTCTATTATGATAATAATAGCTTAATTAAAAGAGGTTGTCAATATTAAATAAATTAAGAATTAATTATAAATAATATTTATTAAAATAAAGCAAACAAAAAGTGGGAAAGAATGGAGTTCCCACGTATGAAATTTGAAACATTTCCTCTAGAATAGACTAGAAGAACAATGCATTACATTATGCATTGCATTATTATTATATCTAATAACTAATAATTAGTCAATATGTTTGATAATTATTTACTTGAAAAAAGTCTCTATTAAAAACTAATAGAAACTTTTTCTTTGGTCGGTAAAGGATGACCATATATGCTTGCCCATATATAAAGTACAATAAGCTATATGAGCAAGA
>CANQBY010000029.1 GCA_947589695.1 uncultured Bacilli bacterium | reverse complement strand
AAGGGAGATGAGTTACTAATGGAACTAGACAAAAATTTAGAGATGTATGTTAACGATTTAGAAACCCAAGAGATATTCGGGAAATGGGCTGAGAAGATAGCGGAAGACAAAGGTATTGAGATTGGAAAAGAGCAAGGATATGAGCAAGGTTCTCTTGAAGAGAAAAATAATATTGCTCGAGAAATGTTATCCAAAAAACTTGATACTAAGCTCATATCAGAATGTACGGGTTTATCTATAAATGAAATTGAATCCTTAAAGTAAACAAAAAACGAAATACTGGTTTTAAAATAAAATCAGTATTTTAATTTGACTTACATATATTTGTTTGATATACTTTTGGTAGGAGAAAGATAAATGAAAATAATTAGATATAAAAAGAAAAAAGGAAATAAGTATGAAATTATATTTGATAAGGGAACATATGAATTATATGATGATATTATAATTAAATATGAGTTATTATTAAAAAAAGAACTTGATAAAAGATTATGGGATAAAATAATACAAGAAAATAATTTACTTAATGCCTATTATGAAGCTTTAAAAGCCATAGATATTAAAATTAGAGCCGAAAAAGAGATAAAAGAAATATTAATTAAAAAGGGGTATCAAGAAAAAGAAATAAATTATGCGCTTTTGAGATTAAATAAAGAAGGTTATTTGAATCATCAAGTTTATATAGAGGCTTTTATTCATGATAGTATTAATTTAAAGATGATTGGGGATATAAAAATTAAACAAGATCTTCTTAGTTTAGGTTTTGATAGTTTAGAAATAGATAAGTATTTAGATAAGATAGATGATAATATTTATAGAGAAATGATTCAAAAGTATGTGGATAAAAAATTAAAGGCTAATAGAAAAAGCGAAAAAGAATTTAAAATTAAAACTTTAAATGAATTAATAAATAAAGGTTTTAGGAAAGAAGATATTGGAGAAGTTTTAGATAAAATAGAGATTAAAAATAATGAAGATGAAATTAAAAGAATAGTAGAAAAATTATATAAAAAATACATAGGAAAATATGATATTAAAACAACTCAATATAAGATTAAAACCTATTTATATAGTAAAGGATATACCGATATAGATGTTGATTCTTACATAAAAAAAGCTTCCTAAAAAGGGAAGTTTTAATTATTACTACTATTACGATAACTATTGATTAGATTATTCATGTAAGTGCCATATTGACTATTTAGTTCATCATCAATAATGTCTAATTCGTATTTATCACGATAGAATTTATAAGCATCAGTGATTAAGGTTTGATCTTCTTCGAGTTTATCATTTACCATTTTTTCTTTCATACTATCTAGAGAATCATCATAAGATTCTTTTTCGCCAGTTTTAGTTTTTAAGATTACATGATAACCAGCTTCGGTAGTGATAAGTTCAGTAGAGAATTCGCCATCTTTAAGGCTAGCAGCAGCTTTAACTAGTTCATCGTATTCACTATCTAAACTGCCAAGATTGATTTCTCCTAAATTACCACCATCATCTTTAGTGCTGTCATCTTCAGAATATTCTTTGGCTAATTCTTTGAATTTTTCAGCAACATTATTATTTTTTTGAGCTTTTTTTAGTTCATCAATAATCTTATTAATTGTATCTTTTGCCTCTTTTTCAGCTTTTTCTTGATCTTCAGAACTCATATCACTAGTAACATCCGCTGTAACTAAAATATGAGAAATGGTCATATTAGGATAAACATTATTTTCGTAGTAATCTTGTAATTCTTTTTCCGTTAGTTTATCGCCAACATATTTTTCAATAGCTTCATTTCGTAAGTAACTTAAATAGACATTGTTTTCGAAAGCTTCGATAGAGTTAACTCGGTAAAATTGAGATAAAACGTTTAGAAAATCAGCGTCATTTTCATAACTAGCCCGCATTTGTTTAACATAAGCTGAAGCATAATTTTTAGCGTCAGTAGTAGCATCACTAAGTTCTTTTTCATAGACATATTTGTCAATTAAATTTATTAAAGTATCGAGACCATAAGTATTTTTGATTTCATCATATAAAGCATTAACACTTATTTTGTCGCCACCTTTAAATTCTACAACGGCTTCATCACCATTGGATAATTTAGGAATCTTGCCACAGCCACATAATAAAAGGGCACAAGTTCCTAATAAAATAATCTTTTTCTTCATCTGTTTTTTCCTCCAATAAACTAATTATAGCAATAACCAAGAAAAAATACAAGAGTTTTAGGAAATTTTGATATCTGGCAATTTGCCTAGAACACATTAGAAAATTTTACGTAATATATAATGAAAAGACAAATAAAGGAGGAATGATTTATGAATAATTGTGGATATGGTAATGGTATTGGAGCAGCAATTATTTTAGTTTTATTTATTTTATTAATTATTATAGTAGGAGCTTTCATTTAGTCTTTTAAAAAATTTTATAGGAGGTGTCCCATGGGATGTTGTAGTAAAGGGAACTCTCAGAATAATTGCAACAATAACAATGGAGGGTTCGGATTACAAAATAGTGCATTCTTAATAATTGTTTTATATATATTACTAGCAATAATTCTAGGCGGATTAATATTTTAAAGAGGGTTAACCTCTTTTTTAGTTGGTTAATTTGACAAATTAGGGTTTGTGTATTATAATATTTGACCATGAAAGAAGGGGGATTATGAATTATTCAGATAAAATAGTTTATAATAATAAAGAATATTATGATTTAAAAAAATTAGAAAATAATATAGTAAAAGAATTAAATAATTTAAAGTTAGAGAATTTAGAAAAAAAGATAAAAAGAGGAATTACCCATTTTTTAAATATATTTAAGAAAGCATATTTTATTTTTGGGGGAGCTTTTTATGGAGTAACAATAATCTATGCAGCATGTAAGGGAATAGAATATCCACTTAAATGGGTAAATGTATTAGTAGGTTTAGTATTAGCTTATCCCCTTATTAGAGTAGTTTTAGCTAAAGTGTTAAATGAATACGGAATTGCCAGAATGGTTAAAGTGGGAAGTAAGGGTAAAGAAAAAAGATTAGAAAAAGAATTAAAATTAGTTAGAGAAAGACAAAAAGATATCAAACAAGAGACAATAAAAAACAATGATCTTTATGATTTACAAGAATATCGGGCAATTAATCTTGACACGCGGGTTAATGCAGAGAAAATGGCTTTAATGAAAAGATTAGTGGTTCTTAATAAAATTAAAAAAATAAATAAAGATAAAGCTAGAAAACAAATTAATTTAGAAGAAAATACTTATACGAGAGTTCGAAAATAGACTTTGATTAAGTCTTTTTTTGATATGTAAATTTATTGTAAAATTTGAGACTTTCTAAAAGAGGCGAACAGATAGAACTTGATTTATAGAGTTAGTTCTGGTAATATTAAGATAAGCAGTGGTACATTGTGGTAGAAAGTGGGGGATTAAAATGTTCATGGGCGAGTTTCATCATAATATTGATGAAAAAAACAGATTAGTAATTCCGGCTAATTATCGTAGTAGTTTAGGAAATACTTTTATTGTTACACGAGGCTTAGAAAAATGTTTATACATTTATACAGAAGCGGAATGGAAAAAAATCGTCGACAAGTTAGCAAGCTTGCCATTTACCAAAAAAGATGCCCGAACATTCCAAAGAGCTTTCTTTTCGGCTGCTGCTTATTGTAATTTGGATAAACAAGGTCGCATTAGTTTAACCGAAACTCAAAAAGAATACGCGAATGTTTTAAAAGAATGCGTAATAGTGGGGGCTAATGAAAGAGTAGAAATATGGTCCAAAGAAAATTGGGATAAATTCAATCTAGAAATTAGCGAAGAGTTAGAAAATGTGGCAGAACACTTATTTAATGGAGCAGATTATGAAACATTATAGTGTAATGAAGGAAATTGCAATAAAAGAATTAAATATTAAAACTGACGGTATATATGTAGATGCCACACTAGGATATGCTGGTCATAGTAAAGAAATTTTAAAAAGAATAAGAAAAGGGTATCTATTCGCCTTTGATGCGGATAAAGAAGCAATTAGTTATTCGCATCATGAACTTAGTTTAATCGGAGATAATTTTAAAATTATTCATGCTAATTTTAAAGAATTGAAGCAAAAACTATTAGAAAATGATATTACAAAAGTTGATGGTGTCTTATTTGATTTAGGCCTTTCAAGTCCCGAGATTGATGATGTTAAAAGAGGATTTAGCTTTATGAATGAAGCAGTACTTGACATGCGAATGAATCAAGATAGTGAATTTTCGGCGAAAGAAGTTGTTAATACTTATTCTAAGAATGAGTTAACCGAACTATTTTATAAGTATGCCGAAGAAAAAAAGAGTGCTTTGATTGCTTCCGGAATCGTTAAATATCGAGAAAAGAAGGAAATTAAAACCACTCAAGAACTAGTAAATATCATTAGAGATAGTGTAGGAGCAAACTACTTTTTTAAAAATCATCCGGAAAGAGTAATATTTCAAGCCATAAGAATTGAAGTAAATCAAGAATTAGAAGCTATTCAAATAGCTTTAGAAGAAGCTATTAAAATGCTTAATCCGGGAGGAAGGATAGTTGTTATAACATTTCATTCTTTAGAAGATCGAATAGTTAAAAATATCTTTAAAAAATATAGTGAGGTTAATCCAATAGTTAAAGGAATGCCAGATATTCCACCCGAGTATCAACCTTTAATTAAAATTATTAATAAAAAACCAATAACACCAAGTGAGGCTGAATTAAAAGAAAATAGTAGAAGTAAAAGTGCTAAATTAAGAGTAATAGAAAGGATTTGATGATATGCGAACTAAGAAAGTAAAGAGAATAAAATTATTAAAAGGAGAAAAATTGATGTTTTTCTTAGTAGTTTTATTGGGATTTGTGATTATGCCAGCAACATGGGTATATACCAAAGCTTTACTATCAGAAAGTAATATTAATTTAGAACGCATTAAATCAAAAATTGAAAACCAAAATGATCGAAATGAGGCACTAGGAATGCAAATAGATGAGCTTGCGAGTATAGATAATATTCAAGATATTGCAAGTTCTTCAGGATTATCGTATAATAATAATAACATTAAAAATATAACAGATTAATTTTAGGAGGGCAATGTGAAAAAGAAAAATAATAAAATAACGATTAGTAAATTATTTATTGTTATCTTTTTTGGCTCTTTTTTAATGGCAATAATTAAGCTTTCTTATGTAGCTTTAAGTAATAAAGTTGATGGAATTAATTTAACAGAGTTTGCTAGTAATCGAAATACGGCAAAGAAAACTTTATATGCCCCTCGAGGAAATATATATGATATAAATGGGGATTTAATTGCAAGCAATGCGAATTCATATACTCTCATTGCTTTTTTGAGTTCATCAAGAACTAAAGATCCGAAAAATCCCCAGCATGTAGTGGATAAAGAAAGAACTGCTGAAGCTTTAGCCGAAGTTTTGGATATGGATTATGATTATGTTTTAGGTAGGTTAAATGTCGAAGGAGCTTATCAAGTAGAATTTGGAACTAAAGGGCGGAATATATCGGAGAATAAAAAACAAGAAATTGATGCTTTAGCATTACCTGGCATTAGTTTTATGGAAGGGTCAAAAAGATATTATAAACAATCAAAAATGGCTTCATATATTGTTGGATATGCGAAAAGTGATGAAGATGGGCAAATGGTAGGCGAAATGGGAATTGAAAAATATTATAATGATATTTTACAAGGAACAAATGGTTATACAGAATATCAAAGAGATGCGTATGGTTATCAAATGGGAGAACCTTATGTGATTGAACCAGTAAGTGGGAGTGATGTATATTTAACTCTCGATTCAGGAATTCAATTAATTTTGGAAGATGCGGTGCATACTTTAGAAGAAAATAATCATTTTTCATGGTTTACTTTTTCCGTGATGGATGCGAAAACTGGAGCAATTGTAGGAAGTGCTTCCAGTCCGAATTTTAATCCGAACACTTTGGAGGGATTAACTAATTATGTCAATCCTTTGGTGGGATATACCTATGAACCAGGCTCAACTATGAAAATATTTTCGTGGTTAGCAGCGATGGAAAATGGAGTTTATGATGGTTCGGAAGAATTTATGTCAGGGTCAGTAAAGGTTCAAGGAGCAACGATTCGAGACTTTAATAATTCGGGTTGGGGTTTAATTAATTATGATACCGGTTTTGCTTATTCATCAAACGTTGGAGCTACTTATTTAGCAAAGAAAATAGGCGCCCAAAAATTAACCGAATTTTATAAATCCTTAGGATTTGGCTCCAAAACCGGAATTGAATTACCGGGAGAAGAAAGTGGTATTATTCGGATGAATTATGAATCAGAACTGGCCACTGCTGCGTTTGGTCAAGGTATTACAACCACGCCCATTCAAACTTTGCAAGCTTTATCGATAATTGCCAATAATGGAGTAATGCTTAAACCTTATATTGTCGATAAAATAGTAAATGAAAAAGGCGAAACTACTTATAAAGGGGAAAGAGTGGAATTAGGGCAAAAAGTTTCAGAAGAATCAATTGCAAAAATTAAAGAATTAATGTATGATGTTGTTTATCATGGGGTAAGTGGTGATATTTGGCAGTGCAATAATGTAACATTAATTGGGAAAACTGGGACAGCACAAATTGCTAGTTCACATGGAGGCTATCTAACTGGAGCCGGTAATTATATTCGGTCTTTCGCTGGGATTTTTCCTAATGAAAATCCACGATATATATTTTATGTTTCGGCTAAACAAATAGATGGAGGGGCAGCAGCTGTTGCCAAAGTCGTAACCAAAGCAGTGGAAAGTATCGCCAATTATGCGAATGTTATGGATACTCCTTCAGAAATAGATAAATCGCAAATCATAACGATAGAGAATTTAAAAAATAAAACGATAGAAGAAGTAAAAACTAATTTAGAAGAAAAAGGATTAGAACCAGTTATTTTAGGAAGTGGAGATATTATAACAAATCAATTTCCAATGGTAGATAGTAAAATATTAAAGGGTGGTAAAGTATTTTTAGTTACCAATAAAAATGATTATATAATGCCTGATATCAAGAACTTTAGTAGTAGTGAAATTATTAGTTTTTGTAATTTAATTGGACTTAAATATAAATTTAATGGATATGGGAAAGTAGAATCTTTTAATATAGAAGTAGGAGAAGTAATAGATTTAGAAAAGACCTTAGAAATTACTTTAAATTCTACCTAATAAATTTGTATAATAATTAGAATATTGGTCATCATATAAATGGTGATAAAAGTGCAAGGATTAAATAAATATTATCAAGGTTTTAGTGGAAATGAAGAAAAAATTGATTATTTAAAATATGGTTTATTTAATGAACGAGGCTTTAATATAGATAGTAGTGGAAAAGAAAAATATGATAATAAAAAAGTTTTAAGAACAAATTGTGATTTAAGAAAGAAGAATTAACTTCTTTTTAATTTTGATTATTTTTTAATTTTTCTAGTTCCACGGCGATATTATTAATAGCTTCTAATAAAAACTCGACTTCGGGACGTTGGTTTTGATTACTTTTAGAATTATTAGTAAAATAACTACCACCCATTTTATGTTCTTTACTATTAATATTGATATTGGAGTTTTCAAGACGACCTTCAATTAATTGTTGTTGGGCGGCATTAGTTAAAATAAATTGGCCCACTAAAATTAACCAGTTTCCAATACTGTTTTGTTCGGCAGCAGAATAATCACCAACACAGGCAGAGCCTATTAAAACGGCGATAAAAGAAAAAACTTGAGGGTTGAGGTTGGGAGGAAAATTGTTCATATTAATATTAAATTCCTCCTTATCTATATAATTTTATTCTCTATATTTGCAAAAAGAGCAAAAATATACTATAATGGTATTGGTGATGCAGAAATGCAAATAAATAGTGTGGAACTTGCTAGTATGGCAGTGCGAACTAGTCAGTACCCGACAGATAAATTACCTGAATTTTTATTGGTGGGTAGAAGTAATGTAGGGAAATCGAGTTTTATTAATACGCTTATTAATCGCAAAAACTTTGCACATACTTCGGCAAAACCGGGAAAAACCCAAACGCTTAATTTCTATTTAATAAATAAACAATTTTATTTGGTAGATGTGCCGGGATATGGTTATGCAGGTGGTAATAGTGAGAGACAAAAGAAGTTTGGAGCAATGATAGAAGGCTATCTTAAAAGTAGAGAAGATCTAAAATGTGTGTTTATGCTCATTGATTATCGCCATAGACCAACGGAAGATGATGTTTTGATGTATGAATTTTTAAAGTTTTATAATTTAAAAATCAAACTGGTGGCAACGAAATTTGATAAAGTGAAAAAAAGTGCGAGAAATAAGCAAAATAAAATGATTAGAGAAGCATTAAATTTAGAAGAGGAGGAAGAATTCATAACTTTTTCAACCATAACTAAAAAAGGGCGAGATGAAGTTTATGAACTTATTAATAATTTATTATGATTTATAAAAATATGGAAAAGAATTTAGTGGATGACTATGTCGTATTTGATTTAGAAACAACGGGTTTTAATCCGGAAGTATGCGAAATAATTGAAATTGGAGCTTTAAAATATCGCAAAAATGAATTAGTGGAGGAATTAAGTGTTTTAGTAAAACCGAAAGTTAAGATACCGGATGAAATAACCAAAATTACGGGAATAGATGATGACATGGTAAAAGAAGCTATAACTATTGAAGAAGCTATGCCGATGTTTATTAATTTTATTGAGGATTTACCTCTTATTGCTCATAATTCTAGTTTTGATTTGTCGTTTATTGAAGAAAACATTAAAAAATTAAATTTACCAATGATTAAAAATACAAATATAGATACAGTAGTTTTAGCAAGACAATATATTCCTAAAGCTTATAATCACAAATTAGAGACTTTAAAGAAATATTTTAAATTAGATTTTGGCTCTCATCGGAGTGTAGAAGATTGTCGAACAACTAATTATGTATATCAGTATTGTAAAGATAAAGCATTAGTTAAAAACTAGGCTTTTTTAATTTTTGTGAAAAGTTTATTTTATAATTGAGAAATTTGTGATATATTATAAAGGGTGAGGTATATGGCTAGTATGGATACAAGCAAAGTGGTAGAAAGAATAGAAGATATTGTTGATTGGGTAGATTATAATGGTAAATGGCCAACTTATATTCCAAAACCAAAAAATGAAAAGGAAACAAAGGGAAATTTATATGCTGAATGGTTGCGAAAAACTGGCTATAAAAGAAAAAATCTAACTTTCGTGTATGCGAATGTTAAAATGCCAGATGGACGTTTTGCAGAAGAAGTATTAGATGAAGCTTATAAAAGAGTAGAATATCATAAACTTTTAAATTCGAATTTATGGGATGATATCGAAAAATTAAGAAAATTTTGTTATACCCATAATGCTTTTCCAATGAAAGGCTTAAAAGTAACTAGAGAGGTTCAAGAACAAGCTTTAAAATTAGCAAATTGGTTAGGGAAACTTAATTTTAAAAAAGATCGACCAGATTTATTTTTATTTCCGGATTTAATGATAGGGGATGAAAAAGTATTTGAAGTCATAAATTCTTTGGCTAATCTTTTTTATAAACCGGAAAAATATACTTTGGAATTTGTGTTAGCAAGAGTAAGAGATTTACAAAAATATTGCCGAACTTATAAAGAGTGGCCAAAATATTTTGATAATCCCAAAACCGTGAAAGAAAATGAAGCTAATTTTTTAGTAGAATTTCTAAAAGAGAGTGGTTATCTAAGTGAATATGGTTTTAAATATCCGGATTTAAGAGATGAAAAAGGAATATTAATAAAAGATATTTTAGATAAATATTATGCTATATTTAGGGAAAATATAAATGATTTTGAAGAAAAAATTGATGATCTTAATATTTGGATGGCTAAAGATTCCAAAGATGTAAGTATGGTTTTATATTATTATATTTTAAAGTTAGTTAGTGCAACTGATTTTCAAATGTATCAATATTATTTAACCATGATAGATAATAAAATTAAAGAATATAATTTAGATTTGAAAGTTAATGAAATACTTAGAGATTTAATGTTGGGTGCTAATGAACAAGTTAATATTTATTATGATAAGTATTTAGCGTATAAAGTTAAAGATGATAAAATATTAAGTAAACTTTATTATCAGTTATATTTATATAGTAAAAAAATTGATTTAGAAGTAACCGAAGAAGTTAATTTAAAAAAATAATAAAAATAGTTTTGACAATTAAGTATTTTATGATATAATATTTTTGACAGATTTTAAGTGGGCATAATTTCCCACTTTTATTATTATGTGAAAGGGTGAT
>CANQBY010000028.1 GCA_947589695.1 uncultured Bacilli bacterium | reverse complement strand
AGTTATTACAATATCCAATAGGACTCATAACAGCAGATGAAGTATTACTAGCAGGAGGTTTCTATGGAAGTGCAAACTCAAATTATTATTTGTATACTAATCAAAATTACTGGACCATGTCTCCGTATCTCATGGACCCCATGGCTAATGATACCGTGTTCTCTGTGGGTGATAATGGCACTCTAGGATACACCGGCGTGAGCAACACTCTCATTGGTGTGCGCCCCGTAATAAATCTCAAGGCTAATACAACCTTTAGTGAAGGTACAGGAAATGTAAATGACCCATTTGTAGTAAAAACTAATTAATATTCTTGCCTTTAGTGCTTAACTTCTTATCTAAGGGCAAGTTATATTTTTATTACTTTATATTGATAGACTATATGTAGTCTATCTTTTAGTTAGTTAACTTTTGGTTGACATATATGGTTTATTTTGGTAGAATTGTATTTTGTTTGGGGGAAAAGTTATGAGTTTACGTGATGTGATTAATTCTATCAATGATAGAAAAGTGTTAAAATTATTAAAGAGAATGGACTCTAATGATGTTCTTTGTTTTTTGATGTCTCTTAATATTTTGATGAGTGCGACAGGTTTTACACCAATAAATAATAATAAGAATAATAATAATTCGTCTGTTAGCAATTCTGAAAAAAATAATAGTGAATCTATGGATCCTTCATTTATGCCTAGTGTTATGGCACCTTTATTTAGCTATGATTCTTTAAGTATTTCGGAAAAACAAACATATTTAGAAGAAACTTATGGTATTAATTATATGGATTTAGTTAAAGCTTCTACAGTAAAGGAATATGGAATTGATTATAGTGGGGCTGATCAATTGAAGGCGAGAAGTGATTATACCGAAATTAAAGAATTATTTGATATGTTAGTTCAAGAAAAGTTAGATTATGTTTTAACAAAATATAATTTAAGTTTTGAACAATTTGAAATTGTAGTTAAAACTCTTTTAGGTGAGGGTGGAGAATACGATTATGATGAGTGTTATAAACTGGCTAATTCCGTTGATAATCGCATTCATTCTTCTAAATGGGTTAATTCAGTTAGTAAATGGTTTAATGATGGTGATGGTTATAGTTTATATTATCAAATTATATGTCCGGGTCAATATGCAGTATATTTAGATGGGATATATAAAAAATATGGAGATGTATTTGATTATATTGGGACTTTTGGCATAATGGATTATTTATTTAAAAGAGAACCAGTAACTGATGATATGTCATTTTATATGGGTAAGAATGGTGGAAATGTCTATCATGATCCTTTAACGGATAATTTGCGAATTGATAATCCGATGATTTTAGATGAAGAAGAAGTTAAGTTAGTTTTAAAGAAATAAGTTCAAATTGAACTTTTTTATTTGCGAACTTGTTGCTTTTTCAAAGATATTAAGTTATAATTGTTATATATTTAATAAAGGGGCTGTAGTTATGAATAATAGCGAAAACAATAATGATTTAAATGTTATATCATTAGGTGGAGTAGAAAATACGGATATTTCTTCCAAGCCAATAGATGAAATGCCAGCGATGAGTCAAAATCCACAAGATACTTTAGATCAAAATCCGAATCTTAATAATAACAATGATGTTGCTCAACCGGTGGTAAATGATATTAACCAAATACCAACAATGGAAAATGCACCAGTAGAACCAATGGCTAATACTATGCCAGTACCTCCAGAACCAGTTCTTAATGATGGGGGCGAAATTCCGGCTGTACCAGCAATACCGGATATAAATCAAGTACCTACGGCACCAACGACTGAATACGATGTGCCGGAGGTAATGAACAATGTTAATGTAACACCATTTTTAAATGAAATTGGAACTGTACCACCTATACCAAATGTGCCTACCATTCCAACTGGTCCTGTGGATGATAATATTATTCAAAATCCGGAAGCACCTACTAATAAGCCCGAAAAGCCAAAGAAAAAGGGTGGCATGAATAAATTATTATTTGTGATAATAATAATTTTAGCTTTAGCGGCAGTAGGAGTAGGAGTGTATGTACTACTTGGAACAGCAAGAGAAAAAGAACTCGCGAAAAAGCCTAGTGTAACTCCAAAAGAAGTAGTAATTGAACTAGGGGGAACAGTTTCCACGGATATAAATGATTATGCCGAATTTAAAAATTATGATAGTGCAACATGTGATTTAGATACGACAAAAATTACCGATACCACAGCCTTAGGTGTAGATTATGAATTTACAATTACATGTGCTGATAAAACTTATACAGGAAAAGCCACAGTTAAAGATACAATAGCTCCAAAAGTTACAACCAAAGAAGTCGAAATAATGCCAAATGGAACAGTTTTACCAGAACAATTTATTGAGACTTGTGATGATGCATCTGAATGTACTTATTCTTTTAAAAATGAGGAAGATATCAACCAAAGTGTTCAAGCGATAGGAGAATATAACATTGTCATTGTCGCAAGAGACGCCGCCGGTAATAAAACAGAAGTGAGTGCAAAATTAATTGTCAGTGAAGTAGTAGTTACTTACTATCTAAATTGTAGTAAAGAAAATGTTGATTACCGAGAATTATTAAAATTAGGAATTGCTAATAAAGAATTTGTAAAAACTGGTATAAAAGAATATACATTTAGTTTAAGTGATGAAGAATATACTAATTTAAAAATACAAAATGCGAATGCGACCGAAATTACATATAAAGATATAACGGGAAGTTTTGAATTTAATGATAATGAACATACTTTAATAATTAGTAAAACGTTAACTTATGAAGAATTAGTATCGGAAGCAAATGGGGAAGTACCTTTAGAATATGAAGATTTAAAAGCTTTTTATGAAGGTTTAAATTATAGTTGTACGATGGTAAATGTTTAAAAGAATGACAAATCATTCTTTTTTTCATGTAATTATCACAAAAATGCGTTATTATATTGGTGGAGGTTCTTATGAAAATATTAATTTGTGATGATGAAGAATTGATTAGAAATGTAATAAAAGAATATTTAAAAATTGAACACTATGATGTTTATGAAGCTAGTAGTGGAGATGAAGGTATTGAAATAGTTAAAAATAAAGATATAGATTTAGTTATTATGGATATTATGATGCCCGGGATGGACGGTTATCAAGCAACGAAAGAAATTAAAAAAATTAAAGATATTCCTTTTATTATGCTTTCCGCGAGGGGAGAAGAATTTGATAAATTATATGGGTTTGATATTGGGATTGATGATTATGTGACAAAACCTTTTTCACCGAAAGAATTAGTGGCAAGGATTAAAGCTATTACCAAAAGAATATCAAGTAAAAGTAATACTTATATATATAAAGATTTAGAGATAGATGATTTAGCTCATGTAGTAAAGATAGAAGATAAAGAAATAATATTAACACCTAAAGAATATGATTTACTTAAATATTTAATGCAAAATAAAAATATTGCTTTATCAAGAGATACGATTCTTTCAAATGTATGGGGTTATGATTTTTTTGGAGATGCGAGAACTGTAGATACACATGTAAAAACTTTAAGAAATAATTTAGGAAAATATCGAGATATAATTAAAACAGTAAGAGGAACGGGGTATAAGTTGGATGCTAAAGAATAAGATAAGTAGTATTAATTTTAAAACTTTATTATATTTAGTTATTTTTAGTGTAGCAATTGTATTATTTTTAATGATTTCACAATCTGTTATTGTAAAATATAGTTATGAGAGATATCAAATTAAAAAAATTCAAGATATTGCAGAAGTAATAAAAGGTTATGAATTAGGTTCATTATATCGAGGATTAGAAAATATTGCTTATGATAATAGTGTTTGTATTGAATATGTAACTAGTACTAATACAATTAGTTATAATACTTTAATGGTGGGTTGTGAATTAAAAGAAGATAATACTAAAATAATTAATATTATGAATGATATAATGGAAAATAATAAAGATTTAGAACAAAAAAAATTAATAAATAAAGAAAGTGATACTAAAGCTTTATTAACAGGTATTAGAGTAGATAATGGTTATATATTTGTTTATTCGCCTTTAGAAGATATTGATGGAGCAGGAATGATTTTACAAGGACAAATTATTTTTATAGCTCTAATAGTAATTGTAATTGCTTGTTTTATATCATATTTTTTATCAAATAAAATTACGATGCCTATTACTAATATTACCAAGAAAGCTAAAGAATTAGGGGAAGGTAATTATAATATTAAATTTGATTCAAGTGATGTATTAGAAATAAATGAACTGGCTAATACTTTAAATCATGTGGGAGAAGATTTATCAAAAATAGATGAGTTAAGAAGAGATTTGATGGCTAATGTTTCACATGATTTAAAAACACCACTTACTATGATTAGAGCATATGCTGAAATGGTTAGAGATATATCTTATCAAGATAAAGAAAAAATGGATAAAGATTTAAATATTATTATTGAAGAAACAGAAAGACTTAATATTTTAGTTAATGATATTTTAGATTTATCAAAAATGCAAGCGGATGCAGATACTTTAAATATGGAAGAATTTGATTTAGGATTATGTATAAATGAAGTTATGCGAAGATATGATATATTAAAAACAACAGAAGATTATCATTTTGTGGTCGATCTTTTAGATGATGTTAAGATTAAAGCGGATAAACAAAAAATAATGCAAGTAATTTACAATTTAGTTAACAATGCGATTAACTATACAGGAGAAGATAAAACGGTTTACGTTAGTTTGACAGAAAATAAAAAAGAATACATCGTCGAAATTAAAGATACGGGGAAAGGAATAAAGAAAGAAGAAATACCTTATATTTGGGATAAGTATTATAAGAGTGATAAGAAACATCGACGAAATGTAGTATCAACGGGGATTGGTTTATCAATTGTAAAAGAAGTTTTGAAAAAACATAAATTTGATTATGGGGTTAAAAGTAAGATGGGAGAAGGAACAACTTTCTATTTTAAAATTAAAAAATAAGGAAAGGTTAAAAATTCACTTAATACACACAAAGTTTTCACAAACAAGTGATATACTAATATCATGAAAGGAGAAGTGATAGACTAACTTAACATACACACTTTATAAATAATCACAAAAAATAACATATAAACTCAAACTCACACTTTTAAAAGAGAAGGACTTAGCTTCTCTTTTTTGATGGGGAAGATTTTTTCGTAATTTTTTTCTTTTATTTTAAATGGTTTTATGGTATTATTTTGATAATGGAGAGTGTTTAGAATGCAAACATTTATTTTTGGACATCGTAACCCGGATACGGATAGTGTTGCTTCATCAATCGCGTTATCTTATTTATTAAATGAAGAAGGAGAAAATACTATACCTAAAGTAATTGGACATCTTAATTTAGAAACGAAATTTGTGCTTAATTATTTTAAGATTAAAAGTCCGGATTATTTAAATGATACAAAAGTTAGAATAAAAGATATTAAGTTTAATAAAAAAGCATGGATTAAAGAAGATAATTCTATTGCTAGTGCTTTTAATTATATGCAAAAACAAAATCTAACAGCAATTCCGGTGGTAGATGAGAAAAAGATATTAAAGGGATTAGTTAGTTTAAAAGAAATTGCCAAATATTTAATAAGTGGAAATAAAGAAATGGTTGATACAAGCTATGACAATATTGTAAATAGTTTAGAGGGGATTGGATTATTACAATTTGATCAAGAAATAGAAGGTAATCTGTTAGTGGCTTCTTATCAAGCTAAAACTTTATATGATGAAGTAAAACTTAGTTCGGATGATATTGTAATTGTCGGAGATAGATATAAAGTTTTAGATTATGCAATACAATCAAATGTGAAACTAATTGTATTAACTGGTAATCATGAATTACCTAAAAGATTATTTAAAAAAGCTGAAAAAAATAAAATAAATGTTATTTATAGTAAATATGATACAATCAATACAGTTAATAAAGTTATATTAAGTAATAAAATTAAATATATAAATATTAATACAAAACCTGTCACAGTGAATGGCAAAGATTATCGGACTGACTTTATTGGATTAGCAAATAAAACAGGTCATACTAATTATCCAGTTATTAACAGTAAGGGTGAGTGTTTAGGTTTACTTAAAGTAACAAGTGCCGATAATTATGTAAAGCAAAAAGTTATTTTAGTGGATCATAATGGTTTAGAACAAAGTGCGATTGGAATTGAAGAAGCTTTAATAACTCAAATTATTGATCATCATAATTTAAGTAGTATTGGAACTAATATTCCAATTAGTTTTCGAAGTAAACCAGTGGGGGCTACAAGTACAATTATTTACGAAATGTTTACAGAAAGAAAAATTGCGATACCAAAAGATATTGCCGGATTAATGTTAAGTGCGATTTTATCAGATACGTTAGTATTAAAATCGCCAACGACGACAGAGGATGATGTTATCGCGGTTAGTAAGCTTGCTAAAATAGCTAAAGTCGATATTGAAAAATATAGTTATGAAATGTTTAAAGCAGCTTCAAGTATTAAAGGAGTAGGAGCTAGAGATTTAATTAATCAAGATTTTAAATCTTATAGTGTGGGGAACCATCAACTCGGAATATCCCAAGTAATGACAATGGATATTAAAGAAATTGAAGATAATATGGATGAATATATTGAAAAATTAAATGAACTTAAAATGGGTAATTATGTCTGTGTCGTTTTATTTATAACGGATATTTATAAAAATGGATCTTATGTAATATATAATACCGAAGCAGAAGATATTATTAAAGAAGCCTTTAATTTGAAAAAAGTATATGAGGGAGTATATATTGATAATTTAGTATCAAGAAAGATTCAAATGCTTCCATCATTATTAGAAGAAATAGAAAAAAGAGTATAATTTTAAAAATTACAAAAACAATAAGTTTAGAGGTGGTAGCATGCTAGCTTTAATTACAGGAGCATCATCAGGGATAGGGCGAGATATGGCTAGAGTATTAGATAAATTAAATTATGATTTGATAATTGTCGCTAGAAGAAAAGATAAATTAGAAGAACTTAAGAATGAATTAAATAATAAAGTTACAGTTATAGATATGGATTTAAGTGAGACGGAAAATGTTTATAAATTATATGAAATGACAAAAGGAAAAGATATAGATTTAGTTATTAATAATGCGGGATTTGGTTTGTTTGGAAAGTTTTATGAAACTGATTTAGATACGGAACTTAAAATGATTAAGGTAAATGTAGTTTGTCCTCATATTTTAACAAAATTATTTTTACAAGAAATGATTAAAAAAGATAAAGGAAAAATTTTAAATGTATGTTCAAGTGCCGGATTTATGGCAGGCCCTAATTTAAGTACTTATTATGCAACAAAAAATTATTTAACTAAACTTACGATGGCTATAAATGAAGAATTGCGGCAAATGAAAAGTAATGTTCATATTAGTGCGTTATGTCCCGGGCCAGTCGATACAGAATTTAATAAAGTTGCCAAAGGAAATTTTGTGGTTAGAGAAGCTAATTCATATCGGGTTGCAGAATATGCGATAGATAAAACATTAAAAAATAAAATGATAATTGTTCCCACATTACTCATGAAATTAACTTTATTCTTTAATAGATTGGTACCCCATAGACTTTCTTTAATAGTCGCTTATCATATTCAAATGCGTAAAACAAGAAATAAATGATGTATATATATTGTAAATACGATATATTTAGGGATAATTATTAATATTTTTAGTTTAAAATAAAAGTAGGTGGTTAATATGTATTGTAAAAGATGTGGTCATGCTTTACCGAGTGAAGGTTATATTTGTAAGAATTGTGGAGCAATGATGAGTAAAGAGCAGATAAATGCTCAAAAAAAATATATGTATGAACAAAAGAAGAATCCCAATAATGTAAGTTTACTTTCCGAGAGATATAACGGAAATGTTAAAAGAGACTTGGAAAAGAGAAAAGAAAGTAAATTTTTAGGAGTAATACTAATTATTTTAGTAGTTATACTCTTAATAATTTTAGCTATATTAAAAGTTATGTAATTTAAAAAGAGAAGCATAATATTAAGGGTGGTATTATGCTTTTAACTTGTCTTACAATATTTTTAGCAAGAATATTAGATGTTTCTATTTCGACATTTCGGATGATGCTTATGGTTAAAGGAAAAAATATATGGATTCAGATTTTAGCCTTTTGTGAAGCTTTTGTCTGGTTTATTGCCGCGAGAGAAGCTTTAAATACTAATATAGAAAGTATTCTAGTACCAATTTGTTATTCTTTAGGTTATGCGACGGGAACATATATAGGTGGTTTTTTATCTCGAAAAATGATTAAAGATGTTAATAGTATTGAAGTTACAACAGTAAGAAATAATTATAAATTAGTTGATGCTTTAAGAGATGAAGATTTAGGGGTGCAAGTAATTGAACTTAAAGATAATTTAGATATAGATAAAGATTTATTAATTGTAGATATTAAAAGTAGAAAAACTCAAGAAATTGTTAAGATGATTAAAGATATAGATCCAGACGCTTTTATTGTGGTTAAAGATAATAAATTTGTGCATAATGGGTATATTAAATAAAAGGTGGTATTATGTTTTATATTAATATTTTTTTTATATATTCATTTTTGGGATTTTTGTTTGAAAATATAGTTAAGTTTATAGCCAATACCAATTTTAATAGTGGAATACTTTACGGACCATGGACTTTTATTTATGCTTTGGCGATATTTGCTATTATGTTTATTGATAAAGGTCTTAAAAAACTTAAATTAGATAAATGGCAAGAAATTGTGTTGTTTTATGGATGTGCTATAGTTATTATGGGTTTAATAGAGTTTAGTGGGGGTATGATTATTGAAAAAGTAATGCACCGGGTATATTGGGATTATACGAATTTAAAATTTAATTTGGGACATTATGTGGCATTAGAAATACTAGTTTGTTGGGGATTTTTTGCAACAGTTGTCAATTATTTATTAGTACCAATAATAAATAAGTTTGCTAAGAAAATTCCTAAAGTAGTGACAGTTATTTTGATAATTTTATTTACATTAGATGTAATGGCCACAATTGCAAATTAATAAAAATTAATAATTCATTAATCGATTAAATCTTGAATTATTGTTTCAGTTTATTTTACAATCTATTTTTATCTAATATAATATATTGGTTTGATTAAATCGTTTCCCTGATAAACTTAACCTTAAATTGGGACTCTTTTTTTTGTTTCAGGGTTTTATTTCTTAATTTAGCTTTAAAGTCAGAATTTGGCATAGTCCCTTTATCCTTCCTATAACAATTTTACCATTTTGGGATAAATAGATAAAGTTTTATTAGGAAATTTCTAGGAAAAATTTTAAATATATAGTATAATTATATTTAGAAGAGGGCGGCAGTAATAATGACAGATGTTATTGAAGATATCCACCTAAATTTGAATTTTTTAGTGATAGATAGGAAATATCTTCTTTTTTGGGTGGTATTCAAGTGAGTTTACAGAAGAAGAATTTTTAAAAGGATATTTTGCACCTATAAATCTAGAGCTTATGCGTATATTTAAGATTAAGAGTTGTTAGAACATTTAGGTACAGGAATAAGAAAAATATTAAAAAAATATGATAAAAGTATTTATCAATTTTATCCACATTTTATAATAGTAAGTATTAAGTATAATAGAAGTATTTTGAATATGATATTTAAAATGAAACTATAAAAGTTGATTATTGGAAATTTAATTTAAGTAAAATTGAAGAAAGTATAATTAAATTAATTCTACTATTCTGCAAGCTAAGATGGCAACATTTATTAGTTTAACTTCAAGAATGGTTAGATATTATTTAAGTGAATTAGTAAGTAATGGTTATGTTAAACGTACTGGTTCTAATAAAAAAGGAAAAAGGATTGTTATAAATAAAGGAAGTGAAAGAAATGACTAAAACAATTGGAGAAGTAATTGAAATATATATTCCTGAGCAATATAAAAATGGTAGATTATTAGATGTTATGGATAGAACTAGTATTGGCTTTAAGGTAATGACTAATAATGGAGTAAAAGAAATAGTGTTAGAGGCAAATCAATTTAATTCTAAAATAATGAAAAATGATTTAGTTTTAATTATAGAGCAAGATATATCCGGTAAACATTTTATTGATATCGAAGCTTATAAAGGTGATAGTAATGAATAATGATGAATTTCAAATAGTTGGTTTATATGATCATAATGCTGATAGTTACAAAAAGATAAAAACGGCATTTGAGACTGGTGAAGATGTGGTGGGAATAGTACACGCAACAGGTACAGGTAAATCTTATAATGCCCTTCAACTTGCCTATGATAATAAAGATAAAAAAATAGTTTATGTAGTACCAATATATGGAATAATTGAGCATATAAAAAAGATAATAGAAGATAATCCCAAGTTAGATTTAAAAAGAGATTTTCCTAATTTAGAATTTAGAACATATCATAGTTTTGTGTCTTTATCAAAAGCTGAAATTCAGGATATAAATTGTGATTTATTAATTTTAGATGAGTTTCATCATATAGGAGCACCTATATGGGGAGCAAGAATTAATACAATGATTGAAACTCATCCAGAAATGAAAATATTTGGAATGACAGCTTATACAGTAAGGTACAGGGGAACCTCTTATGAAAGAGATATGGCTAATCTTGATACTGCTGAATTATTTTCTGGTAAGATAAAAAGCAGATATGATTTATGTGATGCTATGATTGATGGCATTCTTCCAAAACCAATATATAAAAGTGTATATACTAATTTAACGGGAGTGGAAAGCAAATTAGAAGAAAGAGTTCAAAGACTAGATGCTTCTACCAAAGAATATCAAGAATATATGGCTATTTTATCTGATGTAAAAAGAAGAATACATGAAGTGTCAAGTATTTCTGATATTTTAAGAAAAACTATTAAGCCAAATGGAAAATATATTTATTTTTGTCCACCTTGTTCCGAAGATGGAACTAATGATATTGAAACAATAAAGAAACAAGCACTTTTATGGTTTAAACAATTCATACCAGAAGAAGATATAGTTATTTATACTTCTACAAGTAATATGGGAGAAGTGGGAAGACAAAATCGTGATGCCTTTTATGGTGATGTTACACTTGACGGTGAAAAGGTTGATAATAAACTTCGAGTAATGTTTGCTATAAATCAATATAATGAAGGAATTCATGCACCTAATATTGATGGTGTTATTATGGGA
>CANQBY010000027.1 GCA_947589695.1 uncultured Bacilli bacterium | reverse complement strand
TTTCTTATCCATATATAGGCAAGAGGCCAACCCTTTACGGCCTAAAACATATTATGAGTGAAGAAAATCTTCACTCTTTTAATTTTTTTAGTTTAATAATAGTTATTTTTATGTTATAATAATTTTTAGAGTAGAGTGATAGTATGCAAGAATCTAAAAAAATAAACTTACTTTCTATTATATTAGCCCCATTTTTATTTATATATAGTTTTATTAAGCATGTTTTTATTGGGGTTAAATTTGTTTTTTTTGATGTCTTTTATAATATGTATGCTTACCGAAAAGCTCGCAAAGAATTTAATCGTATTGAGCGTCAAAGTGTTAATTTAAGTACTGAAGAGGCAAAAACTGATCAAGAATCTAAACAAGCTTCTGACCAAATTGTAATGTCTTTAGATGAACGCAAAAGAATTGCTTATGAAAAACAAGAATTAATTAGACAAATGCAAAAAGAGATCAAATCTCGTAAAGTTAAAAAAGAATATTACTACTATTATGGTATGGATCAAAATAATCATAAAGTAAAAGGTATGATGAGTGCCACTAATAAAGTAACTCTCCATAACTTTCTAGCAAGTGAAGGTATTGATGTTTATAGTATTAAAAAAGCTACTTTTGCTAATCTTTTAAAAGCTATTGGTTTAGATAGTGAAAAAGAATTAAGTGTTAGAGATTTAATCTTTTGGTTAACCCAAGTAGCTACTTATTTAAAAGCGGGTATTACTTTAAATGATACCATTAAAATAATGGCTAAACAAGCTTCTAAAGATAGTGCTAAATATAAATTATATCAAGCTATTTCTTATGAATTAACTTTGGGTGAATCTTTTAGTACTGCTCTTCAAAATCAAGGCAAAACTTTTCCACCTTTATTAATTAATATGATTAAATCCGCCGAAGCGACTGGAGAGCTAATTAAAACATTAGATGATATGGCTTCTTATTATACTGAAATAGATAAAACAAGGAAAGAAATGCTTAGTGCTATTATTTATCCTACTATTCTTATTGTTTTTGCTCTTGCTGTTTTAACTTTTATTATGGTTTATGTAATTCCGGAATTTATTAAAGTTTACAATCAAGCAGGTATCAAAGTAAGTGGTTTTACTCTAACCATAATTAATTTAAGTAAATATATTACTAGTCATATTGAAATGCTTATTTTAATTGCTCTAATAGTTATTATAACGCTTTTATTACTTTATAAATCATCAAAATCTTTTCGTAAATTAATTCAATTAATAGGTATGCGTATTCCTTTCTTTGGTAAAATCATTATTTACCATGAAATTACTATTTTTACAAAAACATTTGCTTCTCTTCTTCGTAATAGTGTTTATATTACCGATACGATGGAAATTTTAACTAATATTACTAATAACGAAGTATATAAAGATGTTATGCTTGAAACTATGAGTAATATCGCTCGTGGTGATAAAATATCCTTATCGTTCTATAATAAATGGTATGTTCCCGATGTTGCTTATTACATGATTGTAACTGGTGAATCTACTGGTGAATTATCATTAATGATGGAAAAAGTTGCTAGTTATTATAATGATTTACATAAAAGTCGAGTAACTAATTTAAAAAGTTTCTTAGAACCTATTATGATTGTTTTATTAGCTTTAATTGTGGGTATCATAATTTTAGCCGTTGTAATTCCAATGTTTAGTTTATATGGTCAAATAAAATAATAAAAAGAAAGGAATCAATCTCTTGATTGATTATAGTGATAATATGATAATAATACTCTTTTTAGTTGGTTTTGCTTTAGGTTTAAGTTATTCTTTAATCGCCGAAAAACTTCCCTTACTACTTCCCGATATTACGGAAGAAGTTCCCAATTCTTGGATTTTAAATCTTTTTATTGGAGTTTTAAATGCGGTCGTATTATTAATAAGTTATTATAACTTTGGTTTTGGTTATGAATTTTTTACTTCTTTAATTGTAAGTAGTTTAGTTATAATTATTTTTATTACCGATTTTAAATATTTAATTATCTTAGATAGCCCTTTAGTAATTGCTACTATATTTATGTTTATCTTAAAAGCTTATTATTTTGATTTTAAAACCGCTGGTTTAAGTTTACTTAGTGGTTTAGCCTTATTTATCTTTATGCTTCTAATTGGTTTTTTAGGGAAAAAAATCTTTAAAAGGGAAGCACTAGGTGGCGGTGATGTAAAACTTGCTTTTGTAATTGGCACTATTTTAGGTTTGAGATTAGGACTTATTGCTATTATTTTTTCTTCTCTTTTAGCTCTACCTTATGCTTTAGGTGTCATAATGCTTAGTAAAAATAAGGAAGTACCATATGGACCTTTCCTCGCGGGGAGCTTAGCTCTAGTCTTTATTTTTAGTGATAAATTTATGACTTTAATTAATTTGCTTACATAAATTTTACCCTTGTAAAAAGCCCAAATATATGGTATATTAATTAAAGATTTTGAAAGGAAATAATATAATGAAAAACGTTAAAACTATTGAAATTACTATTGAAGGGGAATCATGGACTAAATCTTTAGATAAAGCTTTTAAAAAGAAAAATAAAGAAGTTAAAATTGAAGGTTTTAGAAAGGGTATGGCTCCAAAAGAATTATATATTAAAAAAATGGGTATTGAATCTTTATATATGGATGCCGTAGATGATGCCCTTAATGAAGCTTACAAAAAAGCTTTAGATGAAGCTAAAGTCATTCCAGTTGTTGAACCTACTATTGATATTGCAAGTATTGATAAAGACCATGTTACTTATAAATTTACTATTATTAGTAAACCTGAAGTAACTCTAGGGGAATATAAAAATTTAGGCCTAAAAAAGCCAAAAGCTTCTGTAACTAAAGAAGAAATCAGTACTGAAATTAAGAAACTTCAAAACCAGCTTGCTGAAATATCTCCAAAAGAAAATGGGGCTGTTGAAGAAGGAAATACCGCCGTTATTGATTTTGAAGGTTTTGTTGATGGTAAACCTCTTGATGGTGGTAAAGGTGAAAACTATCCTTTAGAAATTGGTTCTCATACTTTTATCCCTGGTTTTGAAGAAGGTTTAATTGGTATGACTATCGGTGAATCAAAAGAATTAAACTTAACTTTTCCTGAAAATTATGTCGCTGATCTTGCTGGTAAAAAGGTCAAATTTAATGTCACTATCCGGGAAATTAAAGAACGAATTATTCCCGAACTTAACGAAGAATTTTATAAAGATTTAGGTTATGAAGATATTAAAACTGTCGAGGAATTAGAAGCTGAAGTAAAAAGTGTTTTGCTGGAGCGTAAAAATGCCGAAATTGATGACGCCTTTATCGAAGATTGTCTTGCCGCTGCTTCTAAAAATTTAAAAGTTGAAATTAATCCTGAAATTATTGATGATGAAGTTCATCGGATGATTCATCAATTTGAAGATCAATTAGGAATGCAAGGAATTAAGCTTGATGATTATGCAAAAATTACCGGTATGACTCATGAAAAACTTCATGAACAAATGGAACCCGAAGCTATTAAACGTATTAAGTATCGTTATTTACTTGAGGCTATCGCTGATACTGAAAAAATCGATTTCACTAAAAAAGAAGTTGAAGCTAAAACTAAAGAAATGGCCGATAACTATGGTATTTCTGTCGATGAATTATTAAAAGCTTATGGTTCTGATGAAGTAGTTAAATATGATATGCGTATGCATAAAGCTTTAGAAATCCTAAAAGAAAACAATTAATAAAAATATCCTTTAAAATTTTATATTTAACATTAAAGAAAGTAAAAACCTTTCTTTTTTCTTTATTAAAAAACTAATTTCTGTTATAATATATAAAGAAAAGAGTGTTTAATATGCCAAATCTTAAATATGTAATTAAAAGAGCTTTAAATATGGATTATCATGCAATGTTAAAAAAAATTAACAGCATTCATAAAAAAACTAAAAAAAGTCGTTTAGCTATCTTTAATGATATGCGAAAATGTGCTTTAAAATATGGCGCTGGCTACATGGATTACGATTTATTTGAAATGTATAATCTAACCGATGCCGAAAGAGATACTTATATTACTCGTGGTCGTAACAACGATTTAATTAAAAAATATAACAATCCCGAATATGCTTATATTTTTGCTAATAAAGTGGAATTTAATAAAACCTTTAATAAATTTATTAAAAGAGACTATCTAAAAGTTCGTGGTTCCTCTAAAGAAGATATTTTAAATTTTATTACTAAACATAAAGTTTTTATGGCTAAACCAGTTGATGGTACTTGTGGTAAAGGAATAGAAAAATTATCTATTGAAAACCAAGATTTAGAAGAATTATATACTTATCTAACTAATCCTGAACATAACTTTTTATTAGAAGAAGTTTTAACGCAGTGTGATGAGGTAAGCCAAATTCATCCTGAATCTATTAATACGGTCCGAATTGTAACGATTTTAGATAACAAAGATATTCCCCATATAATCTGTGCTTATTTTCGTATTGGTAATGGTAAATACGTCGATAATTTCAACAGTGGAGGTATGGCCGCCCCAGTGGATGAAAAAACGGGTATTGTTAAAGATTTAGCTATTGATAAAAACAAAAATTTATATGAACGTCATCCCGAAACTAATGCTTTAATTAAAGGTTTTAAGTTTCCTTTTTGGGATGAAGCTTTAGCCATGGTTAAAGAAGCTTCTCTCGTTGAAAAACACATTCGGTATGTAGGTTGGGATGTTTGTTTTACACCCGATGGCCCAGTCCTTGTGGAGGGCAATGATTATCCCGGTCATGATATTTACCAACTCCCTGAACACACTCATGATAAAAAGGGAATTTGGCCTAAATTTACCCAAGCTTTTGAAGATGAAGCATAAATTTGACTTTTTAAGGAATTTTAGTAGACAAATGCTTTTTAATTATTTATAATAGAAACTGTTTTATATGAATGGAGGAGCGATTTTAATGGAACAAATACTACCAGTTATACTCTTAAAAGGATTAATCTTGCTCCCCAATCAAGAAGTCAAAATTGAACTTAATAATGCTTTAAGTAAAGATATTACTAGTCTTGCTACCCAAAGTTTTAGTCGGGAGATCTTAGTTATAACTCCTAAAAATAAATTAGAAGAAACCCCTGAAGTAAATGATTTACCGGAAGTTGGAGTAATTGGTAAAATTAAAAGTCGCATTGAATTACCTAGTGGTCATGTAAGAGTAACTATTAAAGGTACTACTCGGGTTAAAATCTTAAAATTCTATAATAATTCTGATAATAAAGATATATTAGAAGCTAAAGTAACTAAACTTGATTTACCGGAAGTTGATGAAGTTGAAAAAAAAGCTCTTATCAAAAAATTAAATGAATTAACTACTATTTATGTCAAATCTTCTAGTCATATTTCTAATAGTCTTTTAAATACAATTAAAACTATTGATAATTTATCTCTCCTAACTGATACTATTTGTTCTTTTATGCCCTTATCTTTTTCTAAAAAACTAGAATATTTAGAAGAAATAAATGCTTTATATCGGGCTAAGAACTTATTAAAAGATATCAATATTGAATTAGAAGTTTTAAAATTAGATGAAAAAATTGAAGAAGAATTAACTAATACTTTAGAAGCTAGTCAAAAAGAATTTATTTTAAAAGAAAAAATTAAAATTATTGAATCTGAATTAGGTTTAACGGAAAATACCACTACTACTAGCTATAAAGAGCAATTAACCCAATTAAATATTCCTAAATCTACTTCTGCTAAAATCTTAAATGAAATTAAAAAATTAGAATATACCACGGATATTTCTCCCGAAAATGCGATGCTTCGGAACTATTTAGATTGGATTTTAAATCTTCCTTGGAATAAAGAAAGTTTTGAAAATTTTAATTTAGAAGATATTAAAACTAAATTAGATACTTCTCATTATGGTTTAGAAGAGGTTAAAAATCGGATTTTAGAATATGTTGCTTTAAAAAATAACAATAAAGATTTAAAAAGTCCTATTATTTGTCTTGTGGGTCCTCCTGGTGTAGGTAAAACTAGTATTGCTAAAAATATTGCTTTGGCCCTAAATCGTAAATTTTATAAAATAAGTGTTGGTGGTTTAAATGATTCTTCCGAACTTATTGGTCATAAACGTACTTATATGGGTTCATCTCCCGGTAAAATTATTCAAGGATTACGCAAATGCCAGACCAAAAATCCTGTTTTCTTAATTGATGAAATCGATAAAATGACTATTAATTATAAAGATGATCCAACAAGTAGTTTATTAGAAATTTTAGATAAAGAACAAAATTCTGAGTTTGTCGATAATTATTTAGAAGAACCTTTTGATTTATCTAATATCTTCTTTATTTTAACCGCTAATAACCTAGAAAATATTCCTGCGGCCTTAAAAGATCGTTTAGAAATTATTGAACTATCTAGTTATACGGATTATGAAAAAGTTGATATTGCTAAAAAATATTTAATTCCCAAAGTCTTAGACGAAAATAAAATTGATAATAAAATTATTTCGATAAGTGATGAAATGCTTTTATATTTAATTAATGCTTATACGATGGAAGCTGGTGTCCGGGACTTATATCGAATGATTGAGAAAATAATGCGTAAATTAGTTGTTTTAGGTAAAATTAATGATCGAACCAAAATCAGTAAAGTAAGATTAAAAGAGTATCTTGGTATTCCTAAATATAATAAATATGAACTTAAAAAAGTTGATGGTGTTGGTCGCGTTAATGCATTGGGTATTGCCAATTCCTGGGGTATCGTTATCCCTGTTGAAGCTTGTGTCTATGAAGGGAAGGGGGGCTTTCAAATTACCGGTATGCTTGGTAAAACGATGGAAGAATCCACCAATGTGGCTCTAAGTTTTATTAAGTCGCATCAAAAAGAATATCGACTAATGGATTTTTTCTTTAACTTAAAAGACATTCATCTTCACTTTTTAGAAGGAGCTATGAAAAAAGATGGCCCTAGCGCCGGTGTTGCCATTACCACTTGTATCTTAAGTCTTCTTTTAAATAAAACCATCAGCAGTAATCTTGCTTTCACTGGTGAAATCTCTTTAAATGGCGATATCTTAAAAGTTGGGGGTATCAAAGAAAAAATCATTGGCGCTTACAATAATAACATTAAAAAAGTCTATATTCCCGCATTAAATGAATTAGACTTAGAAGAGATTCCTACTCCAATTAGAGATGAAATGGATATTATTTTAGTTAAAAATTATAATGAAATATTTGAAGAATTATTTTAACTTAAAAAAGCCTATTAGGCTTTTTTATCTTGTTTTAAATTTTTCTTCAGTTCTTCTTAGTTTTTCTTCTCTAAATTCGGGACTCATTATTATTTTAATTTCTTCTTGATTTAAAGGTTCCACCATATGGGTTTGGCCAAACATTCTTTGTTCTTCAAAAGTTAATTCCCGGGCTAAATCATCATATTCTCTTGCAAATAATTTATTATTCTGAAAAATATTTGCATATACTACTAAATTATCGGCATTTTCTAAAGTACCTTTTCCCGTATAAGTTACTTCTGAAGAAATATCTTTACCTCTTACTAACAGTTCTTCAATTTGATAAATATTTTTATCTAATAAAGATTCTCCTTTATAATGTTTCGCATACATTCCTATTCTATAAATCATAATATCACCATTTAAATTATAGCAATTATCGCATTTTTTGTCTAGCAAATGACAAAAAAATGGCAAAGAGAATACTAAAAAATCCATATTATGTTATAATTATTATAGAAACAAAGGTGATATTTAATGCTTATTAAAGATATTTTAAATTTTAATCAAGCCCAATTGTATCAAGGAAATTCCGAAGATTATCTATCAAACCTTTCCAAAGATACGAGGACTATTAAACCAGGCGAAACTTATATTGGTCTTAAGGGAGAAGTTTATGATGGGAGTCTTTTTTACAAAGAAGCCATTAATAATGGGGCTAAAACCCTTATTTTAAATAATATAGCTTTAGATTCTGAATTTTTACAAGATAAAGATGTTAATATTATTATCGTTGATGATACTACGGAGTATTTAATTAATTTAGCTAAGAAAAAAAGAGCCGAACTAAATATTCCGATCATCGCAGTTACTGGAAGTGTCGGTAAAACTAGTACTAAAAATATTATTAGTGATGTTTTAAGTACTAAATATCGCGTTTTAAAAACTTCTGGTAACTTAAATACTAAAATTGGTCTATCTCTTACTTTACTTTCTAGTAAAGACGAAGAAGTAATCGTCTTAGAAATGGGGATGAACCAAAAAGGGGAGATAAGCGTTCTTACTAATATTGCGAAACCTACCGTTGCTGTTATAACAAATATTGGTACCGCCCATATTGGTAATTTAGGTTCTAGAGAAAATATTTTACAAGCTAAATTAGAAATTTTAGAAGGCTTAAATGGCCCTCTTCTTCTTAATAATGATAATGATCTGTTGCATGCCTGGCAAAAACTTAATAATAATAAATATAATCTTATAACTTATGGTTTAGATAATATGAGTGATTATATGGCAAGTAATCTTAAATATGATGGTTCTGGCAGTCGTTTTACCTATCAAAATAAAGAGTATTCAATGCCTATTTTAGGTAAACATTTTATTTATAATGCTCTAGTAGCTTTAGCTATCAGTGATTTATTTGATTTAGATAAAAATTTGGTGGCTCAAAAACTTGCTCAAATTACCCCGGAGCCTCATCGTATGGAATTAATTAAATGCTCCAATTATATCGTAATTGATGATTCTTACAATGCTAGTTATGACTCAGTTTATTATAGTCTTGCTGTTTTAAAAGCTTTCCACGGACGCAAAATCGCTGTTTTAGGTGATATTTTAGAACTAGGGGAGTATGGCATTAAAATTCACGAAGATATTGGTCATTTAATTTTAGAAAATAAGATTGATTTATTAATTACTATCGGCGATCTTGCCTCAAATATCAATAAAATAGCTCTTAATGATGGTTTTAATCCTTCTAATTCTCTGCATTTTAATAGTAATGAAGAAGCCATTAATTACATAAATAATAATAAACAAAAAGATGATGTTATTTTAATTAAAGCTAGTAATGGTATGCATTTTTTAGATATCGTAAATAACATCATATAAGGAGGAATTAAATGAAACTTGCTATTTTATTTGGCAGTTCATCAAACGAGCATGAAGTATCTGTTACATCCGCTACTTCAATTATCAAAAATCTAAATAAACATAAATATCAAATTACTCCCATTTATTTAGATAAAAACAATCATTTTTATTTATGGACTAAACCAGTAGATACGATTACTGTTTTACCGGTTGGTTCACTACCCCAAGAATTAGAACCTCTTGCCAATCCCTTTTCTTATCTAAAGCAATTTGATTTAGTTTGGATTGTTATTCATGGCAAAAATGGGGAAGATGGCACTTTAGCAAGCATTTTTGACTTTTTAAATATCAAATATCTAGGCAATAAACCTCGAGCCAGTCTTGTTACGATGGATAAAATTTTAACTAAAATTATTTTAGAATACAATCATATTAAAACAATGGATTTTCTTTATTTTACAAAGTATAATAACGAATATCTCTACGAAGATACTAGTATAAACCTAAACCAAATGAAAGAAGTCATAACTGCGAAATTTAACTATCCCATTTATCTTAAACCCGCCAACAGTGGATCTTCCATTGGAGTTTTTAAAATTAATAATACTTTAGAATTAACTAAGAAAATTCCCGAAGTATTTGCTTTAGATAATCGTCTTTTGGTGGAAAAATCCGCTGAAGGAAGGGAAGTAGAATGTGCCGTTTTAGAAACTAATCATGAGGTTATTACATCATCTGTTGGCGAAATTAAAACTTCTCAGGGTTATTATGATTTTAATGCTAAATATAATAGTTCCGAAAATAATACTCTAATTCCCGCCCCTTTATCTCAAGAATTAGAAGCAAAAATTCAAGGGTTAGCTATCAAAGCTTTTAAAGTTTTAGAATGTCATGGTTATAGTCGTTGTGATTTCTTTATTATTGATGATGAAATTTATTTAAATGAAATTAATACTATTCCTGGTTTTACAACCATCAGTATGTATCCTAAATTATTTGAATATAGTGATGTTCCTTATTCTGAGCTTTTAGATAAACTTATCACGGAAGCTCTAAAAGGATGATGTCGAATTATGTCGAACGAATTTTCTTGACCCGAACTCTAATTTTTTATAAAATAAAAAGCGTAGTTCTGAATGACACCTACACTCCTTCTAATTTCTAAATCGTAGTCTTTTAGTAACAAATATCCATTCAGGACTACTTTTTTTATGCTAAAGCATATGAAATAATTGTTGCCACAACACTTGCGACCATTGCAATAATCATTACCCAAGCAAATATCTTTTGTGTTTTTTTACTCATTAAAATCACCATTTCTTTAAAATATTACTCTAATAATTTATCATATTTTTAAGACTTTTGCAATATAATTTAATGGTGAAATCTTATGAATCATAGTATAATTCGTATTTTAAAAAATCCTAAGTACCAAAAATTCCTAATATTTACTTGTATTTTAAGCTTAATTATCAGTTTTCTTATCTTTAAAAAAGTCGATCATTCTCTTCTAACTAACGATTTAAATAATCTCAGTTTGTTATTAAAAAACAATCACTTAAACTATTTTATTTTGCATTTTTTAATTATTACCTTTTTAAGTTTAACCTCCCTAATTGGTCTTGGAATTATTACTATTCCTTTATATTTAATTTTTGAAGAAATATGTATTTTTTATAATATTTTTAGTTTTATCAGCATTTATCATCTAAAAGGTTTTATTTTTTCTTGTTTTTTTAATTTATTAACCAAAGGTATTTATCTTTTACTATTATTCTTTATTTTACTAAAAATAGTTGCTCTTACCAAAATTTTTTTAAATAATTTATCTAAATCTTCTAAAATAAAATATCCCTATTCTTTAACCTTCAAAAAAATTATATTTCTTATTCTTTTAATCTTTCTTTATGATCTATTTTTATACTTCTTTGGTAGTTTAATTCTAAGTAAACTCATCTTTATTTTAAATTAATTTTTCTTTTTTCTCAAATTATGATATAATTAACGCGTGATGTATTATGAAAAAAGTCATTGTTGGTTTAAGTGGCGGGGTTGATTCCGCGGTTGCTGCTTTACTTTTAAAAAAAGAAGGGTACGAAGTAGAAGGTTTATTTATGCGTAATTGGGATTCTATGCTTAATAATGATACTTTAGGTAATCCCAATTTAAGCGAAAATATTTGTCCTCAAGAGCAAGATTATAATGATGCCCTAAAAACTAGTGAAATTTTAGGTATTAAACTTCATCGGGTTGATTTTATTAAAGAATATTGGGATTATGTTTTTACTTACTTTTTA
>CANQBY010000026.1 GCA_947589695.1 uncultured Bacilli bacterium | reverse complement strand
TCCATAGAAACCTCCTGCTAGTAATACTTCATCGGCTGTTATTAGTCCTATTGGATGTTCTAACTTTCCATTTCCTTTATTTGCTCCTGATTTTGTAAACAAATCTCTTTGGTATGCTGTATCATCTACTTCTACACTTGTCTCTTGCTCTTCGGCTGTTGCTGCACTCACTCCACATTTTAAGGTTGGCAACTGCTCTGTTCTATTATCATTTTTAACTACTCTTCCCCAGGCTGCATAACTTGTCGCTGATGTTCCGTATCCTGTTCCGCTATCGTAACTTGAGTATACTCCTGTTACTTTTTGTCTATCATTACAAAAGCCTGCATCTTGATCTATGTAATTATCATATTTTGCTAAAGTTGTGCCATACCATTTATTCAAATAAGCTGCTATAGTACTTGGATTTGTTCCTGTATGAGCTTCATTATAACTTCCACTTGCTTTTCCTAAATTATAATATCCTACATAGGTATTATCACCATATTCACTATTATATGCTAAAGTTGTTAATTGAGTTTCTATGCCTGTTGTATTTGTACAATCAGCACTACCACATTGATATATCATTCTGATTGTTCCATCTCCATTTATTCGGATGATTCGCCATCTCTTTCCAGCAAATTGGACCCAATTATTATTAGCTTGCCCTCTAAAGAAATAACTTGGTCCATCATTATCTTCAGCTTTATATAATGTCTTTCCATTATCTCCAGTGTCTACTCCTGTCACTTTTAATACTCCATTTGATTCTGTTGAAAATTTTGTTCCACTATCTTGTGTTGTATATTCAGGAAATAAGTTTGCTAAAGTTTCATCAGCCGGTTGTATTTTTTGTTTAAAATATACATAGCACTTTGTTCCCTTTTTATCTATAGCTATATACACTTTACTATCTTTATATTCAAATACGTTCTGTATTTTCTTATCTTTATCATTACCGATAATACAATAGCTTTCATTACTTAATTCATAATTGCCTTCAGGAATTGTTTCTATTGCTTCATTACCATTACCATCATTTTTATACATAGCTATGACATTTAAATCGGCACTTTCATAAGTAATGTTTCCTTCAGCTAATTTTACACTATCGACGGATTTATATTTTGCATAGCTAAAGACTAAATTGATTATAATAATAAGTGTAACTCCTATAATTATGCCATATAAAAACTTTTTATTTCCCCTATCCATATTTAATTTTTCATATTTCATATCTTCATTACTCCTCTATCATAGAAATTTCTAGTTTATATATAAATTATAATTCGTGATAGAGTATTTGTCAATAAAAAGTTGCAATTATTCAAACTGTTATAATAATGATTTTGGAACTAATTTATAATTTAGTTGGTGATTATATAATGGATATATCAGATAATTTAAAGTATTTTTTTGAGGGTAAAAAATTAGAGAATGTTACAGCAGTAGAAGTTGCTAAAAAACTAAATATTTCTAAATCAACATTATCTAATTATATAAATGGGGATGCCTATATTCCATTAGAACACTTAAATAAAATATGTAATATGTTTGATATATCGGTAGATTATATTTTGGGATTTACTAAGAAAAATAATTATAAAAATAGAAACTTGATTACAGTATTAGATCCAAAAGAAATAGGTACAAGGCTACATGAAATTAGAAAAGAATTAAAGGTAACTTTACTCGAATTAGCCAATATTATAGGTATTAATAAATCAACTATAAGTCGGTATGAAAATGGTAAAAATTTAATTTTAACTATTACTTTATATTCTATTTGTAAGAATTATAAGATTTCAGCGGATTATCTCTTAGGTAGAATTGATAAGCCTAAGTATTTGAAGTAGTGTCGAATTTTGTCGAGCGAATTTTCTTGACCAATATCTTTTTTAGTTTTAGAATAATTTTTTTAACATTTAAGGCGGAGTGCCTACCGAGTGTTATTCCTTTCCATTCTATCCTTTACTGATGTGTTCAGGGGGTTTAGAATTGTAAAGGAGGCATTTGTGTTATGTTAAAAGTAATTTTAACATTATATGTTGTTACAACGATGTTTGTAACAATTAAAAAGACACTTCTCTTTATCAACATGAATATACATCTTGACATTAAGATAAGTGTCCATAAATAGAAATATTTGTAGGCATTTAGTCCTTAAATGTTCTACTATTTAAGTTTAGCATATTTTTTTTAAATTGGCAACTAAACTTTTACTTTAGCAAATTCTTTATAGATTTTAACTATTCTTACAAGTATTTCTTTATTATCGATTGTTAAATCATTAGAAGCTATTAAAGTAGCCATACCATTAGCATATAACCAAACATTCATGAATAAGCTTTTAGCTTCTTCGAATGATAATCCATGTTTATTAACTAAATTTATAATTGTGGATTGATTCCATTTTTCATTTAAAACATCATTAACATCTTTCCATTTTAGGTTATTAGATAAAAACATGGAACGGAAATAGTTTTTATGCATTTGGGCAAATTCAATATAAGCAACACATACAGTGATTAAAGCATTTTTACTATCAACTCTTTTTTGAATAAATTCGTCATATTCTTTTTTAATAATTTCGTTTACTTCAGTTTTTAAATCTTCTAAACTATTATATAAACGATAAATTGGTTTAGTAGAAATACCAGCACGTTTAGCTAAAGAACGAGCATTAATACTTTCAATTCCTTCTTCTTCAACCATAATGATGGCAGTTTTTAATAATGATTCTTTATCGATAATACTTTTTCCGGCCATTTTTTTATTCACTTCCTTTAATGGTAACTTATGTTATCATTATATCATATTATCTATTTTTGTCAAACTATTTACTGTTTTTCGACATAGTTTTAAAAAGAAATGAGCTAATCATTTCTTTATTTTAATTATAAATTGGTAGGTATCGTTTAAATCACTTTCTTCTAATGTGATATCAAAACCTTTAAGAGCAAGAGTATCTTTAGTTGTCCTAATTTCATTAATAGCAGTTTTTAAATCAAGACCTAAGGCTTCTTCTTGTTTTGTTTCATAATTAGGATCTAAGGTATCAATTAAAGATGTAGGATCAAAGCTATCAACATTTGAGGTTGAACCAAAATTAGATGTTGGTTCAAGATTTGGAGTTTCATAAGGGGTAAAATCTTTTACAGGCGTAAAACCCATATCAAGAGAAGCTGGTTCATTAGATATGTTAGTAGCAGTTGGAGTAAATTCAATAGGAGCTGGTGGAGTAAGATCAATAGCTGGAGCATTCATATCCAAAGATGGAGTGGTATTAGATTGCTCTATATTTGGAGAAGCTTCAGGAACTGTTTCTTTATTTAGAGTTTCGTTTGGAGTTTCAACAGTTTCAGAAACATTTAGAGGTACAACTTCCGATGGTGTTGGTTCACTCAAAGTATCTGGGGTAGCTGATTGTCCAAAATCAATTACTGGGGTTTGTAAAGTATTTTCTTCCATATTCATATTTACAGTCTCACTTTCTAAGAAATTAAAGAAATTTCCTTTAGAATTATTAGTTGCTTGATCAACAGGTATAACATCAGGATTATACATCTTTTCCCGCTCGATTTCCTTTATTTTACGGGCAATCTCACTATTTTCATTAACACTTGGTAAAGCAGTGGCAGACTCCCTAATAGCTTCAATATCTAATGGTTTAACTAAAGGGATATCAGGTTCGACATTATCTTTATTATCAGTTTTAGTTAAGGCTTTTTTTAATGCTTCGTCTAATTCTCTTACTGTTAACCGCTCCCGAATGATTTTTTCGAGCCACATTCGCTGGTCTTCATGATTAGGTAATATTAATAAACTCCGAGCATGACGCTCACTTATTTCATTATTTATTAAAGCTTCTTGAACTTGTTCATCTAAATTTAATAAACGCAATTTATTGGCAATCGCACTTTGAGATATTCCTAATTTTTTGGCAAGATCACTTTGAGTGTATCCTTTATCTAAAATACTTTTATAACTACGGGCTTCTTCAATGGGAGATAAATCTCTTCTTTGAACATTTTCCACGATAGCAACTTCAGCACTTTTATTATCATCAATTTGAGCCACAACAGCAGGTACTCTTTTAAGTCCGGCCATAACAGCCGCTTTATAACGACGCTCACCGGCAATAATTTCGTATTTATCACTAATCCGTCTTACAACTAGGGGTTGGATAATGCCATGTTGTTTAATAGAATTGGCAAGTTCCTCTAAACCTTTTTCATCAAAATTCAAACGAGGTTGAAAACGATTAGGAATTATATCCTCAATAGGTATTTGTAATATATTTTGCTCTAAGTTCATAAAAATCAGCCCCTATTTTTACTATATTTAATTATATCAATAAATAATATAATTTGCAATTAGTTTAAGTAAATTTAATTGGAGGGTAAAAGAAGATCAAAAATAGAACTTTCTTTTAAAATAGGATAGTAACTTAATAATTCTTCTTGTAAATATTTAGCTTTGGAATATAAATGCTCATACTTAGTAATATTAGAACTTTGAAGACAAATATTTTCAAAAATTCGAGCGCGATCTTCATCAGGATAAGTTTTAGAATAACTATCAATAAAATAAATATCTTTAGGGCTTATATTATTTAAAGTATAGGTGGAATTAGATTCTTTAGTATAAGATAAATCATATAAAAAATTATTTGGGTTTAGAGAATTCCAATCAGCAAAAGCATATTCAGTATTTAAAGTAAATTCAATATTATGCATAAGTTCATGGTAAAAAAGATTAGCAAAAGAAGAATTAGTAATATCGATAACCATAATATATTTGGAATTGGAAACTAAAGAAAAAGCAGCCGGATCAGAAATAGTGGTACCAGATTCTTTAGGGGTTAGTTTACCAGTTAAGTAGATATTTAAGCCTTCATAATTATTTTCAAAAAAGATATTAAAAAACTCAGGAGGAAATTTTGCTAAAGATTCTTTTAAAGTTATTAAAGTTGGAGTTATTATATTATCATTAGTTAGGGCTTCAAGATTAAAATTAGAATTTAGAAAAGTCTCATTTTTAGTATAAATATTTAGGTGATATAAATTTTCTAGTTCGGTTTTAAGATTGGTATTAGGGGTAGCAGAAGGATTAGATATATTACTTTTCGAATAATTAAAACTAGTATTACTTATAATACATATTATGAGACATAAAAAAAATATAATTAAAAGATAGATTTTATTCATACTTTAATTATATTTTTCGGATATTCTTTTATGATTATTTTAAGATTTTTTTAATTATTTTATCATAAGATCGAGGATAAACATTGGGAGTTTTAGCTAATTTAGTTATTTTAATTAAACTGCGATTAGAAAGTTCAAAGGGTAGTTTAAAAGTAATTATATCTAAAACCTTAGCATTTAAAACAGTTAAAGTGGTCTCACTTTCCTGTAATTCTGGGGTTGCATTTCCTTTCATTGGAATAAATAGGCCACTTACTTTTAGAAAAGGCAAAGATAACTCGGCTAAAATGCGAAGATGAGAAACAGCCCGAGAAGTTATTAAATCAAAATACTCGCGATAAGATGATGGTAAATTTTCGGCCCGAGTATTAAGCGTTTTTATGTTTGTTAATTCTAGTTTAGTTATGACGGCATTTAAGAACGATATTTTTTTATTATTACTTTCAACTAAAGTAAGATCTAAATTTGGAAAAACTATTTTTAAGACAAGGCCCGGAAAACCAGCACCAGTACCAATATCTAAAACTTTTAAATTTTGGGTTAAATCCAGAGCTTTAGTTAAAGTTAAGGAATCATAAAAATGTTTTAAATAAATATCTTCATCTTTAATAAGAGATGTAAGATTAAATTTTTGATTATATTCTTGAAGCATATTCTTATAAGTTATTAACATAGAAATTTGTGTTTCCGATAAATTAATATTTAATTTTTGTAGTTCAGTTATAAATTCTTCAATATTCATTTTTACTCCTTATTTATGATATTTTTTCTTTAAATAGACGGATAAAATAGATAAATCACTAGGATTTACACCACTGATACGAGCCGCTTGACCTAAAGATTGAGGCCGAATTTTAGCAAGTTTTTGTTTAGCTTCACTAGCCAGATTTAAAATAGCATTATAATCGATATCCTCGGGGATTAATTTTTCTTCAAGCTTCAACATTTTTTCAACTTCTTTATAAGCTTTAGCAATATAACCTTCATATTTAACTTCAATTTCAACTTCTTCTAAAATAGCAGCGGGATAATCTAAAGGAATTAATTCTTGAAGAAAATCCATAGTTATTTCCGGACGTTTTAATAATAAATATAAAGAAACTGAAGAATTTGGTACTTCTAAATTATGGTTTTTAAATAATTCTTTAGTAGAAGGATTAAGACTTAAATTGGTATTTTTTAAAATATCTTTGATAGTATTTATAGCTTTAATTTTCGTTATTAGTTTTTGATAACGAGTTTCATCAATAGTGCCATGGTCATAACCTATTTTCCTTAATCTTAAATCAGCATTATCATGACGAAGTAAAAGACGAAATTCAGCTCGAGAAGTAAGCATACGATAGGGTTCTGCCGTTCCTTTGGTCACTAAATCGTCTATTAAAACACCAATATAAGCTTCATTTCTTTTTAAGATTAAAGGGTCCATATTTTTTAATTTATGATGAGCATTAATACCCGCGATCAAACCTTGTCCGGCAGCTTCTTCATAACCACTGGTACCATTTATTTGACCGGCAGTAAAAAGATTTTCAATAATTTTATTTTCTAAAGATGGTTTCATTTGTAAAGGATCAATCGCATCATATTCAATCGCATAAGCATATTTAGTTATAAGAGCGTTTTCTAAGCCAGGTAAAGAATGCACCATTTGTTCCTGGACATCTTTAGGCATAGAAGTAGAAAAACCTTGCAGATACCATTCATCATAATAAAGACTTTCGGGTTCTAAAAACAATTGATGTCTTTCTTTATCTGCGAAACGAACTATTTTATCTTCAATAGAAGGACAATAACGAGGTCCTACACCGGTGACATAACCACCATACATCGCCGATTTAGATAGATTAGCTTTAATTATTTCATGCGTTTTTTTAGTAGTGTAGATTAAAAAACATTTTTGTTGATCATTAATTTGATATAAAGGTTCGGTATCAAAGGAAAAAGTATAATATTTTTGATCACCAGTTTCCTCTTGCATTTTACTAAAATCGATACTATCTTTTTTAATTCGAGGAGGAGTTCCCGTTTTAAGTCTTTGAATGGTTAAACCTAATTTTTTTAGATTATCACTTAAATGATTACTTCTAGCTTCACCATGAGGACCACCCGGATTATTTTCGGAACCAATTAAAATATTACCTTTTAAGTAAGTGCCAGTAGTTAAAATAACAGCTAAACCAGAAATTTTTTCACCATTTGCTAAAACAACACCCTTAACTTGATTATTTTCGACTATTAAATCCTCAACCATTCCTTCAATAATAGTAAGATTCTTAGTATTTTGTAAAGCTTTTAACATATTTTTCGGATAAGTTATTTTATCAGCTTGGGCTCTTAGACTACGAACTGCAGGACCTTTACCATTATTAAGCATTTTAATTTGAAAATGAGACTTATCAGCGATTATTCCCATAAGACCTCCAAGCGCGTCTATTTCTCTTACAATGATACCTTTGGCAGTTCCTCCAATAGAAGGATTACAAGGCATATCGGCAATATTATTAATATTAGCAGTTACTAAAAGAGTTTTACAACCTAACACGGCGGCGATATGAGAGGCTTCACAACCAGCATGACCACCACCAACTACTATAACATCATACATATTTATCACTTACTTTCTTTTTTTAAATAAGTTTTATTTTTTCTTTTTAATAATAATCTTTGGAAAATGAATACAAATATAATATTTAAACTTGGAATTAAATATTAAAAAGTCACTTTTTTAAAGCGACTTTATTATAGCATTTTTTTAATTATTTAGCAATTAGTATTGATTTTCTAATCTAAACTATCCATTAAAAGAAAATCTTTTAATTTTATATGTCTTACAGTACTGGTTGAATAATCAATATCATCATTACTAATAATTATTTTTTGACTTAAATTATCTAAATTAGCAAAGGCTTGAAATTCTCTTTCATAAGCTTTATCTTCAGCAAGAGTATATGTTACTTGAATATAATATTTTTTATTATTTTTTTCCGCTAAAAAATCTATTTCGTGACCATGATTATCAAAAACATTTAATTTGTATCCGCGATAGATTAATTCATTATAAACAACATTCTCTAAATTATGACTTAAATCGTAATGATTATCTATACATCTAATAGAATTTAGAGAAACATCGGAATTATATAATTTAAAATAATAAATAAGTTCTCTTTTGGTTTTTAAAGAATACTCTTTAACTTTTTCAATAATATAAGCTTCTTCTAAATAGTCTAAATATTTAATTATAGTATTAATGGAACAATCTTCATTTTTGTTTTTTATAAAATTCTGAATTGATTTTGCAGAAAATACACGACTATTAGAGCGAAGAACATAATTAACTAAACTCTTAAATAAATTTTCCTTTTTGATTTTATAACGATTAATTAAATCATTAATAACAATAGTATTGTTTAAATCACTAAGATAGCGATAAATTGATTCTTCTTCGTTAAATTCAAATCTTTTAGGAAAGCCACCCCAAATTAAATAATCACTAATAGAACAGGTTTTGCCTAATTCTTGGGTGTATTCTATAATTTCTTGATAGACAAATGGTCTTATTTGAAAGGACACATATCTACCACTTAATTCTTTAGTGAATTCTTTGGATAATAGTTTGGAATTTGAACCAGTAATAAATAAAGAATTATTATATAAACGTAGGGTTTTACAAGCTATTTGCCAATTTTCAATAACTTGGATTTCATCTAAAAATATATAACATTTACCCTTTTTTTGATGTTTTTCAATATAATCTATTAACTCAGTAGAATTAGATATATTGGTTAAAACTCTTTGATCCTCAAAATTTAAGTATATTATATTTTTACTTTTTTTACTAATTTCTTGTCTTATTTGGTCTAATATTATAGATTTACCACATCTTCTAATTCCCGTGATAATTTTAATTAAATCCGAATCATAAAATTCACGAATTTTTTTTAAGTAATGTTCTCTATATATCATACTATCACCTATAAATAATTATAGTGAAAAATTTTAAATTTGTCAATAAAATCTTTCAGTGGTAGTGAAACATTTTCAATTATTAGTAAAATCTTTCAGTAGATTATTTTCCTAAACAAAATTTACTAAATAAAGTATCTAATAGTTCATCTTGATAAGATTCACCAGTAATTTCGCCAAGTAAATCCCAAGCTTGTTTGATATCAATGGCAATCATATCAACAGGAATAGATTTAGAAACATTTGCTAAGGCATTATTAATAGATTCTAGGGTTTCTTTAATTAAATTAATAACCCTCGTAGATGATACTACTTCTAAATTAGAGGTATTAATAGCTTCTAAGTCAAATAATTCAATGATTTTATTTTTTAATGATTCAATACCATCGGGAGTGGTTGTATTACCATAGACAACATTATCCTTTTGGTTTAAATCTAACTTCGATGGTAAATCATTTTTATTAATATAAGTGATATAAGTTTTATTTTTTAATTTGGCTATTAATTCTTCGTCTTCCGCGGTTAATTTTTCATTATTATTTAAAACAAGAATTACTAAATCAGCATTTTCTAAAATACTTAGAGATTTATCAACACCAATTTTTTCGACAAGATCCGTTGTTTTTCTAATTCCAGCGGTATCTATGAATTTTAAGCGAATTCCTTTGAGCTCAATTTCCCCTTCCACTGTATCTCTAGTAGTACCGGCGATATCTGTCACTATAGCTTTATTTTCTTTTAATAACGCATTAAGTAAACTACTTTTACCAACATTAGGGCGACCTATAATAGCCACTTTAATGCCTTGATTGATAAGAGTACCAATTTTTGATTCTTCTAATAGACTTTCTAATTCTGTTTTAATTTCTGTTAGTTTAGGAGGTAGGTTATCTAAAGTAATAACTAAGGCGTCTTCATATTCGGGATAATCAATATTTACTTCAATATTAGCCATAAGATTTACAATTATATCTCTTACTTTTTTAATTTTTTGCGATACTTTACCATCAACAGTGTTTAAAGCTAGTTTTCTTTCTAAATCAGTTTCAGAAGTGATTAAGTTTTCGACGGCTTCAGCGCGTGTTAGGTCAATTCGCCCATTTAAAAAAGCACGTTTAGTAAATTCGCCTGGTTCGGCAAGTCTAACACCTGTTTCGAGGACTGTTTCTAAAACTTTCTTGGTCGATGCAATGCCTCCATGGGTGTTAATTTCCACGATATCTTCCATAGTATAAGTTTTAGGAGCTTTTAAAACACTAACTAAAACTTCATCAACAATTTCATTTTTATTAATTATATGCCCATAATGGATTGTATGACTTGCTACTTCATTTAAGTTTTGGCCTTGAAATATTTGGGCAACTTTGGAAATAGCTTGGGGTCCACTTACACGAATTATTGAAATAGCACCTAAGCCCCGAGCTGTAGAAATAGCACAAATTGTATCAAACATAAAAAGTCACTTCCTTTTTAAAGCGACTTTATTATAGCATTTTTTTAGTTTTTTGACAATTTTTTGTGAAATTTATTTTTTTAGAGGTTAATATTTTTATATTTGTTTCTGAGTAGAGACTAGAAAAAACTTTTAAAAAATTATAAGTAATAAGTAACATAATAAGCCAGTAAGGGCATTAGTTAGAAGATTTACAACATCATTATTGAAGAATTTATTACCACTTTTGCGAATGGTTTTGGTATTACAATGGTTTTCCTGTTCGGTGATGATATGACATTTAGGGCATTCATATTTTACTTGAAGTAAAGCACCTAAGAAGCTATCTAAAAGATTACCCAAGAAACCACAGATGGTGATAATTAGAAAATAAGTAAAATTATGATTAAATAGAAAATAAATTAAACCAATTATAGCACTGCCTATTAGGGCGGCACTCATTCCTAAAGGACTAATATTACCAGATAGACCATGCGTACTTTTTTTAAGAGTTAAGATATTATAAGGTGGCTTATCTGATAGGATACCAATATCAGAAGCTAAACTATCAGCGATAGCTTCGGCCATAAGAGCAGCATATATAACTTGCATATAAGGAATGTTTAAAAGTAACACTAAAGTACCAGGCATGACATTAGCAATAATTGATTGAACATCTTTTGCATGACCTTTGGCATGAATATCTTTACTTTTTGCTCGACGTTTTTCAGGTTGGATTAGTCCGGCGATTACTGTACCTAAAAAGACCGTGCATAAAATTAGAAAAGAGGCTAAACCACCATAATAAGTAATAATACAAGAAAAGATAAAAGCTAAAATTAAAGCATTCATAGTCATAGCTTTTTTATAATATGCAATGGTAGCTAAGAATAAACTTAAAATAATACTAAATAATAAATGCATAAAAATTCCTCCTATAAAACAAATGAAATTAAAGCTAAACCAATAGGTAACGTTAGATTATCATATTGAAAGCCAAATAATTCTAAAATACTTGCAAATAAACCAATTAGAAAATAATTTAAAGTGGTAAAACCTAAATGATAATAACTATTAAAAACTATACTTATTAAAATAGCTATTACAAATATGCCTAGAGAACC
>CANQBY010000025.1 GCA_947589695.1 uncultured Bacilli bacterium | reverse complement strand
TCCTTTCTACAATTTTTATTTGGCATCTCTATTATACCACTTTTTTGTTTATCAGTCATAAAGTTTAACACAACTTTTTAGAAAAATTTTATATAAAAATAGGCTTTTATTTAGAAAATTTTGTGATATAATCAAATAAGGAGGGAATTTTAATGAAGAAAAAAGAAAAAAAATATGGTTTACTTAAAGGCGTAATTATATTTATACTTATTGCAATAGTATTATCATGGTTAATTCCAACAGGTGCATTTGCAGCATCAGGATATACAACGGAAGGATTAATGACAAGAGTGGGAATTAATGATTTAGCATGGTTATTTTATTATGCAATGTATTTTAGTATAGATAAAATTATGATGTTAATTGTAATAGGAGGTTTATACGGAATATTAGTTAAAGTTAATGCTTATGAAAGAATGGTTTCCGGAATTGCTAAAAGATTAGAAAAGCATAAAAAATTATGGGTAGTCATTTTTTCAGTATTAATTTCGATTTTAACAAGTGTTCTTACAAATAGCTTTGTAGTTTTATTATTTATTCCATTTATTATTTCAATATTAAATAGAATGAAATTAGATAAAATGACAATTATGGCGGCTACTTTTGGAGCAATGATTATTGGTGTTTTAGGAGCTACTTATGGAACAGAAGGCATTGGCTATATAAATGAATATATGCTAGTGGGAACTCAAACAGAAAGTGAAGCTATTAATGCCGCTGTCTTAGTAAGATTTGGTATCTTAGCAATTGGTTTAGTATTATTTAATTTCTTTATTTTAAGTCATATGCGCAAAAAAGATAAAGATATGGAAAGTACAGATTTATTTGTAGTAGAAGAATCAGAAAGTAAAGAAACTAAGAAAAGAAGTATGATTCCAATAATTGTAATTGGAGTATTATTAATAGTATTAGCAATTTTAGGATATGTTAATTGGGGTCTTAATTTTGGTATTCAAGCATTTGAAGATTTTAATACTTTTTTAACTAAAAATGTTAAATTAGGAAATGATTTTTATATTATTAAAGATTTCTTAGGAAGTAATATGGGTGCTTTGGGTACTTGGGATTTATTCTCAATATCAGCGATAGTATTCTTATTTACCATTGTGTTAGGATTATGTTATAAAGTATCATTTAATGAATTTGTAGAGAATTTCATTGCAGGTGTTAAAAAATTAGTAGTACCAATGCTATGTGTAATTGGAGCATTCATGGTAATGATCACAGTTTATATGTCTCCTTATATTGCAACAATATTAAATAAGATATTAAGTTTAACTGATGGATTTAATTTAGCAACGATGATGCTTAGTACTTTAATTTTAAATATTTTCCATACAGATTTAGGTTATACAGGTTATATAATGGGGGCTTATTTAACAACAGAGTATGTAGATTATATTAATCCAATATATGTAATGTTAACTTCTTTATATGGTTTTGTGCAATTATTTATTCCAACAAGTATCTTATTAGGAGTAGGTTTAACTAGTTTAAATGTTAAATATAAAGATTGGTTAAAATTCATATTTAAGTTCTTAATTGGTATGTTTATATGTCTACTTGTAGTATTCATATTAATGACGTTAATTTAAGAGGCTTTTTGAGCTTCTTTTTTACTGTGAGATAAATACTTGAAAAATTACTTGCAACGTGCTATAATCTTAGTTATGAGGTTGGTGTATACTATGAAAAAATTGAGGATGGTTGGCACTTTCTTACTGACGTTTATGATGATGATAATGGGTGTATCAGCAGCTTGTGATGCATCAGAATTAAATCGAGTGAGTAGTGAGGCATTTAAAGTGTCAGTTACTTATGAAGAAGTGGAGGAGTTACTAGAGGCTGGTACTTATACGCCACCTGACGGAATTCCAGAGGATGAAATTGATAATTATACAACTTACGTGAAGTACTTTAAAGTTTATATTACAAATATAACGGAAGATATATATGTAGTTGTTAAAGATACTTATAGTAATGAAGAAAAAACCTATACTTATCAAGATAGTGATAATGGAACTATTACTATTGAAAATAGGCACATCGACGAAATAAATGAATACACAATTAAAGTTTATGCGACAAATCAAGAATGTTCAAGAACAGCACTTAGAACAATAAAAGAGAAAACACCAAGATACAATGAGTATTACAGTATGGGAATTTGTGATGGCTTAGAGGATTATTATTTGTGTAATGAATATGTTTCTTTTGATATCGATTATTCTTTTGAAGAAGTAGCAGATAAAATAGATTCTTATGTTAAAGGCAAAATAAAAGAAGAAGAAGAGAAAAAAGAACAAAATAAAAATTTTTTTGAAAAGAATAGATCAGTAATTATTGCAACGAGTGTGGTAATTATTGTAGCGGGGGTTGCTACTACTGTAGTGATAATAGTAAGACGAAGGAGAGTAGTATGAAAAAGGGTTTAAAATTTTTAAGTTTATTACTTATTTTAGTAACTATTAGTTTTGGAGGATTAAACGAAGCAAAGGCCGAAATTCCAAGAACAGAATTAGGAATAACGGCAACTGGTTATAAGGTTTTGAATGGAGCGACAATAAGAAATAAATCCTCAAAACCAAATCAAAAATTAAGTGATATAGGGGTTTCTTTGAAGACTCCTAAGGATACTGTATATCCAACTTATTATATACATACAATGAATGGAAAGGCATTGTATTGTTTGGATGCACCTTTATCATCATTTAATGAATTATATGCAGGTAGATTTTTATTTACTGATCAATATACATTAGATGATGTTAAACCAGGTGGTTGGAATGATGCTGGTGATTATGCATTAACATATATTTTAAAGAATGGTCCAAGTGGAACAGATTTAAAATCATATTTTGTAACTAGTTTAGCAGTAAGAAGTATGTCTGCGATTTTTGGCTATCTTCAAAGAGCTGATGTTGCAGATGGCGATAAATTAAGTGGCAACTATGTTCGTTATCAAGAGAAAGCTTATTATGGTCAAGCTTATAAATGGATAACAGGAGATGCTAGTATTAAGGCTAGTTTTGATACTATTGCAAAAGTTATAAATAAATCAAACTTTAATAATGGTTCTTCAGGAGCTGGATATGAATGGCAAGGTTCACCTGTTGATGAAGCGAAAAGCTTATTTGCTGCAGCTTTAGCAGCTACAGCTGAATATATTCAAAACGCTGGAACTTCAGGAGATATAAAAGATGTGAAAGCTGTACCAGGCTCTGATGCTGATATAAAAGAAGAAATTGTAGCTGAGGGTACTAAAGTTTCAAGACTAGTAACGCATACAGCTACCTTAAAAGGTTTTAAGAAAACTGAGGATAAAACTCCAGAATTTGTAATTTCGGAAATTGCTTATGATGGAGGAGCTGCTGCTTATGGAGCTAGTAGCGAACCAATAATTGTCTCTATTAAAATAGGAGATAATGTTTTGTGTGAAGATGAAAATGGGGATGCTTGCAAAAGCTTTATTGGAAAAAATTTATTAGAATCTATAGAATTAACTGATGAAATGCAATTAACAATAGTGGTTAAAATGGAGGGCTATAAAACAGTTAATGCTGGTTATAATTTACCTGTTTTAAAATGTGGTAAACAACCAATGGAATATACTATTAAATATAATTATAAAACTATTGGTGAAAGTAATAATGATTTAAAAGATCAATTAGTTGTTGTATGGCGTAGTACAGGTAATGATAATAGCGGTGATTATCAAGGAAAAAATGATAGACAAAGGTTTTTAAATCTTGAAGGTATAAGAGAAATTGATGAAGATGAAGATTCTAAAGAAGGAGAATTTAAAAGTGGTAAAATTCACTTAATAGATGATTGTTCTTGTGAGGATTTAAAAAATGCTTGTATAGCTACTGGAAATTTAAACAGTGATGAATGCCAAGAATTTAAAGAAGCAGATTGTGGCGAATGTTCATGGCTAGAAACAGTTTGTGAAATTAATCCTAGTGATCCACAATGTAATGATGATAAACTTTTAGAGATTTGTGATGCAACATGTGATACAACTTTCTCAAGTTTCTTTGCTTGTTGTGATGATAGTGATGATCACTTATTAATATCGCAAAGTGATGATAAAGAAGTTGAAATAAAGGGACCTACCGAAAATTATGCTTGCTTTGTGTCAAAAGTAGATGCTCAATGTCAAGGTGATGATCCAAATTCAGCGGATTGTACAGAAGTACCGGGTGTTAAAGATCAAAAAGATAATCCTTATACATCAATTGAACAGTTTGAAAATAAATATTGTACTGTATCTTGTAAAGAAGATTATGCGATGACAATGCCAACAGCAAAATTAGTTAATGCTGGTAGATACTTTACATTTAAAGCAAAAGTAGATGGCACAAAGGTTTGTTTCACAAATACAATTCAAAGAGACCAATATCATAAAGATATTTTAGCAGCACAAGAGGCTTTAATAGCAGCGTATAATAACTTTAAGGATTGGGAAAAAGCAAGTCAGACAAATTCACAAAATGATATTCAATCTTATGTGTCTGGCAACTCACCGGCATTTAGTGGTTGCGGTTGTAATCCTCAATCAAGTACTGGAATTTTTGGAGCTTATACAGATGATTATATTTATGATTATTATTATATAGATCAAATAATCGAAAGTACTGGTAGAGTAATAGGACATATGGGAACTCATGATGGCAAAAAAAGTGTAGCAAGTGTTGTTCACACCGAGTCTGGAGGAAGCTATTATGATTCATGGGAGTGTCCTGTTCCTGGTACTGATAGAACGACTACTTGTACTTGTGAAGGCGACTGTGAATATGAGGTTATAGATGAAGTTAAAGATACTGGTGATTTAAAAGAGTTAATTGATAACAATTTAGCAGCTGCAAGAGCAGCTCTAGCTGGAGCTCAAGAACATTATAGAAGTGTCATTGCAGAATTTAATGCTTGTTCGGCTTGGTCATCAGAAATTAAATATGCACCGAATGTTTATTATGATTATGATGAAGATTATTTAGATAAATATTATGGTGGTAAAGGCAGTATGGATGAGACTTTATCTAATAATAGTAATGTACAATGGTATTGTAATTCAACGGTTACTAGTGTAACTGGTGTAGAACAAAAAGCGGAGATTAGTGATAAAACTGGAGAAAATAGCTATAGTCAATGTACTTTGAGTACATCTGGTGCAACTAAAAATACAACTATTCATTATTCTTTCTGTGATGAAGATAAATGTTATATTGGTCAAGGTGAAAGTGTACAACAAATTTCAGATGCAAGATATAAAAAGATAACTTCAAATATAACAGCTGATTATGTTCCATCAACATTATTCTATAATGTATATCCGAGTGGAGAAATTGAGGCTACTCAAAGTGAACGGAATGTGGCGATTGAGCATGGTTTACCAGTAGCACTTAATACGGCGAGAGGAATTTATAAATATACTGTTAATATAGAAAAACTTGGAGAATTTTACAGATCTGGAGATGGATCTTTAGGACGTTATGTTACAAGTAGTTCAGCGGTTGTTGATCCACAAAAACTTGTTTATGATTGTTCTTATTTAGTAAATATTATTGTTGATGATAAGACATTCGTTTGTGATGATCATTGTTCTGGTGACAATTGTGTGGCTGATTGTATCGGTCCAAATTGTGCGGATGATCCAGGCTATTGCGATGGTATAAATTGTGTAGCGGAATGTATTGGCTTAGGCTGTATTTATGATACTGATGCTGGTTCATCACTTCTTGAAAGAACTATTTCGTTAAATAATATGTTCCCTAATGGAACAACTGCTTATAACTGGACAAATGTAAAAGGTGATTTTACAAGACAAGTTATTGAAAGAGATAGAGCAACTGATTCATCAGGAAATAGTGTGGAAGGCGATAATGGTAATTCTATTTATGATACAACACCAATCTTTAGTGTAACGATAGATCCTTCAACAGCAAGACAACTTAAAGAATATAATGATGGTGAAGAAGGTAATGGTGGCTATTCTAATGCAACATTAGATTGTTATGCATTAGGAGGATATCAAGAAATTGCTTGTTATAGTTCCGTAATTTCAGATATTTTAAGAGGTACTTATGGAAGTGATGCTACTAATGATAGTTTGATTACTGATAGTGGTTATAGAACCGTTACTGATGATAATACTCAATACTTCGAGTTATGGACCGGGGCAATAAGCGTTGAAGAAATGCTTGGTCCATCTTGGAAGTAGAAAGGGGAGTTTAAAAGATGTCTAGTTCTTATTGGGGTTACTGGTTAATAGTTATGGGAGTTGCAATTGTTGGTCTTATGATTTCGGTTAATGGAATAACGACGACGACAACTCAAAACTATTTAAGTATAAAAGAAGTCACAGAAGCTTCAATGTTAGAAGCAGTTGATTATGGTTACTATCGTGACTATAATGAAATTAAAATTAATAAAGAAAAATTTATGGAAGTATTCTTGAGAATGATAGCTGAGACGATGGGGACTACAGATACCTATGAAGTTAATTTCTATGGTATTTATGAGGCCCCTCCGAAGGTCAGCGTAGAAATAAAGAGTAATAGTGGTACGGATTTTGTATCAACTGGTTATGATACTATTTCACGTCATGATGCTATAATCCAAGCACATGCTCAAGAAGTAATAACGAATGAAAACAATTCGTCATCTTCAACTCCTTCCACACCGGAACAAAAACCGGAAGAAACGGTGGCTTGTAAAACTGGAATAACTAGTTTTGATGCTACAAATATGATGGCTTATCCAATGGCAGCTATTTCGGTTTATGATTCTAAAGAACACAAAAATGAAATTGGAAAAACTAATACTAATGCTTCAGATACCGAAGCTTTAAAGATTTTAGGTCGTAGTGATAGTGATTCAAAATGGTGGGCTGTAGAATATGGTTCTGATAGTTGTGGATGGATTGATAGTACATATGTAGCTGTTAATATGCAAGAATATGAACCAAGAATAACTTATGATATAAAAAATGCATCAACTAGTATATATCAATCTTCTGGAGTACCATTAAATATGGGAAATTTATATAATAGTAAATATAAACCTTTAGGTACTTATATGTTTGCACAAAAAATTAAAAAAGCTGCTGATTTAGCTGCAGAAGAAGGAGTGCATTTAGTAGTAAATGATGCTTATAGACCTAAGGGTGTAACTGATAAATTATATAATACTTTTTCAAATTTATATAACAGCAATGAAACAGTAAAAAAAGGTGTTAGAGTTGATTTTCCAAATGGTAAAGGTTTCTATTTAGGAGATTTTGTGGCAACGGGAGTTTCAACTCATAACACAGCTTGTGCAGTTGATATTACATTTAGTGGTGCTAATATGCCTTCAGCTATGCATGAATTAAGTGTTGCAGCAGCATTTAAGGTTGATAAAGTTACTAAAACAACTAATGCTGATGCGTTAAAACTTAATAGAATAATGGAAGGTGCAGGTTTAACTAATTTACTTACAGAATGGTGGCATTATCAAGATAATACTTGTCATAATAATATTAAAGGTATTACTGGTAGTGGTGCAAAGTTTTGGGCAAGTTAGGAAAGGTAGGATAAAATGGGAAATATAGTAACAACACTTAAACGGTTTTTAGCAAATAAAAACACAGTAACTATTCTTGGTGTTTTACTAGGATTAGTGGTATTATTTATAGGATATAATTACAGAATAGAGCATGCAGTAGAAAAAATAGCTATTCCGTATGCGAAGAAAACAATAAGTTCAACTAATGCAATAACTTCGGATGCAGTTGGAACTATGGAAGTTTTAAGATCAATGGTTAATAATAATAAGCAAATTATTTCGAATATGAGTGCTATTATTAGTCCAACACAAGCTTATTGTGTGGCAGAGATGACTAGTGTACCAGAAGGAAGTTTCTTCTATAAAGAGCAAGTTAAAACTTGTTCTAGTGTAGCTAATAATGTTATTGCTTTACTACCGGACGGTTATCAACCGGTTACAATACCTGTTGATATGCAATCAACGTATGGTAATTCAATGTTTCCAGGAGATTATATAGATTTATATGCCAAAATGGAGACAGATAATGGATTATTGATTTTTGGTAAAATGATTTCAAAATTACAAATTATGGATGTTAATGATAGTAATGGTAAGAGTGTATTTTATGATCCAACAGCAAGTAAAACGCCAGCTTTCTTAACATTTGCTGTACCTGATGAGGAAGTTAATGGGGTTAATTTATTCTCATTACTTAGTCAAGCAATCTTTTTGGGAGATAGAGTGGTAACTTTAAAACCAGTTCCTAAAAATGCCGCTTATACAGCAGAAAAAGGGGAAACTCAAGTTACAAGTGAATATTTAAAAGATGAAATTTTGAAATATACAGCTGATTTGCCAAATTAATATTAAAAGAATAAAGAATAAGTAAAGGAGGTGACATATATGAATGATGCAATATTTTCTCAAATTGATTTTGGACCTTTGAAAGAGTTTTTAGATGTAGATGATATAACCGATATTTCTTATACTAATGGTGGGCAAGTTTGGTTAAAGAGTTTAACTAAAGGTGTTTACCGGGTAGATAGACCGGATATTAATAATCCTCTTATTGAAAAATTAGCTTTCCAATGTTCAAACGTTATGGGAAAAACATTCAATATGGCACATCCTTTTTTAGATGCTGAAAGTACAGAATTACGTTTAAATTTCGTACATGATTCAATTGCAACTAATGGAATTGCACTCGTTATTCGTAAAACTCCAGCGAAGATTCGGTTAAATAGAGAAAAGCTTTTAAATGAAGAATATGTTAGTGCCGATTTATTAGATTTTTTGCTTAATTGTGTACAGGGTCATGCCAATATAATTGTAAGTGGTGAAACTGGTTCTGGTAAAACAGAGCTAGTTAAATATTTGGCTAGTACGACAAAAGAAAATGAAAAAATTATAACAATTGAAGATACCTTAGAGTTGCACTTAGATCGAATATTTCCTCATCGAGATATTGTGGCAATGAAAACAAATAATATTGCTTCTTATTCAGATGTGTTAGTTACTTGTATGAGACAGAACCCAATATGGATATTACTATCCGAAGTTCGTAGTGCTGAAGCCGTTATGGCAGTTCGTAACTCTATATCTTCCGGACACCATATTATATCGACTATCCACTCCGATAAAGCAGCTTTGATTCCAATGCGTATGTACAGTTTGATTGAATCTAATATCGATGTAGAACAATTTGTTACAACAATTCACCGATATGTACAAATTGGGATATATGTTAAAGGATATATGAGTGAGAAATTAGGAAGATTTCAAAGAGAGATTATGGAAATTTGTGAGTTTTATGTTGATGATGATAATAAACCACAAGTTAATACAATTTATCAAAAAACTTTGGATGGAAGATTTACTTTAAATAATCCAACAAAGTATTTAAGAAGTTATTTAGCCATTCAAGGGGTTATATTGGATGAAGATTTATTTCATTTGAATGATAAAAAGCAGGAAGTTGTAGAAGCACTATAAAGATGAGGAGGTAGAATATGGAGCTTGTAATTTGGATTGCAATAGCTTTGTTTGTAATTGCTTATCGGAAAAGTAATGGTTCAGAGTCAGTTTATAATTTTGCCAAAAAACAAGTAGGGGCAATTTATAGTAGATATGCTCCATATAGTTTTCAAACTATAAGTGCGAAAATGAAAGAATTGAAACAGGAATATACAATTAAAGATTACATTATTCAAATAGTAGTTATGGGTGGTATTGCTGGAGGAATTGCTTTCTTATATTTTTATAGTTTTATAATGGTTATTATTTATGGTGGAATTGCGATTGCTTTTATCCCATATTTAGCTTGGCTTAGAAGTAAAAGAATTTATAGTGAATATTTATTTGAACAAATTCAAATTTATACAACTAACGTTATAATGGAATTTAATACAACTCAAAGTTTTGTTAAATCTTTGGAAGGTGTAAGAGATTCAGGTATTTTGGAAGATCCAGTTTTGGAAGATTTAAAAACGATGATTGATATGTCTTATCAAAATGGAACAATTGATGAGTCAATTATTTTCTTCAATCAAAAATATCCATATTATATGGTTAAAAATATGCATCAACTTTTTTTACAAATAACTAAAGAAGGTGCTAAAGATTCAGGAGAAGCTTTAGAAAATATGAGTATGGATATTGATGCTTTAGTTGAAGGAGTATATCGAGATCAAATGGATAGAAAACAATTCCATACGAAGTTTATAACATTTGCTTTAGTATTATTTTTATTAGTTTTGGTAATGCAATTATTACTTGGAAGAGATAGTTATTTAGAGTTATTAGAGCAGTGGTATGTTCATGTAATATTGCATGCGATAATAATTATAAATTGTTATTTCTTACTTACCGGTGAGAAATATTACAATGATGATGTGGGGGTAGAATAATGCAAATAGAAGTAGCCCTAGTCGCAATAATTATATTTTATATATTTACAAAAACTGGTAAAATTAGTATTAGTAAATTAGTTGCGGATAATGAAATGTATTTAAGAAAATTAAAAGAAAGTGATTACGATTTTTATGTTAGAGCAAAATATGGAGATAGAGTAAATTCAGATATTTTGTTTAATAAAAGAGTCCAAAATGCTTTAATTGTAATGGTTTTAGTATTTTGTTTATTACTTAAAAATATGTCTTATGTTTATGTAATTGTTTGTTTAGTAGTAGGTTTTGGGTATTTTAAATTAGATTATATGAATCTTAAAAGTTATTATAAGAAACATTTACATGAAATAGATACTATGCTTCCATATTATTTGAAGGGATTAGAAATATTAATTCAACATTATACTGTGCCAGTCGCAATTGGTAAATCTTTAGAAGATGCTCCCGAAATATTTAAAGATGGATTAAAACAGTTAATTAATCAAATTAATGCTGGTGATGATACGATTGAACCTTATATGGAATTTGCAAGACAATATCCAGTTAGAGATTCGATGAGAATGATGCGTTTGTTGTATCGGTTAAGTTTAGGTAGACAAGAGCGGAAACAAGAACAATTATTAGCTTTTTCAAGAACTATTTCTAATTTACAACAAAAGGCAAGAGAAACAAAATATAAGAATCGGTTAGAAAAAATGGAAGGTAAAACCATGAGTATGCTTATTACAACGGGTATTGGAGTAATGGTTTTACTACTTTTAGCGGTTATTATGTTAATGAATGTGTAGACATAATTTGACATTAATAACTTGACAATAAATATGATATAAGTTAAAATATAGATATATAGGGAAAGCGAGGAAATGTGTATGTTAATAATGGCTCCTTCAGTTTGTTCAGATTTATGGCAAATATGGCAAATTATTGGTTGGGTACTTCTTGTATTTAAGATTGTTATTCCAATTATCATTATACTTTTTGGTATGATTGACTTAGGTAAAGCAGTAGTAGCTAGTAAAGATGATGAAATTAAGAAATCAATTAAGTCACTTGCAATGAGAGCTGTAGCTGGTGTTGTCATTTTCTTCATACCTACATTAGTTGGAGTAGTCTTTAAATTAGTAGATGGATTTAATGCTGTTAAAGGCGAATATAATGTATGTTCAGCTTGTGTAACCAATCCTGGTGATTGTAAATCAACAGCAGAGACACATTGTACATCTGATTTAGGTGGTTCTTGGAGCGATGATACTGGTTGTACAGTAACAAAATAATAAAAAAAGATATTCCCGTTTGGGAATTTTTTTTTTAAAATTTTAGAATAAATCTATTGACATTGGGCATATTACATACTATAATTTAGTAGTAATGCCCAATTAGCTCAGTCGGTAGAGCGCACGGCTGTTAACCG
>CANQBY010000024.1 GCA_947589695.1 uncultured Bacilli bacterium | reverse complement strand
TTAGTAAATTTTGAAGATCTAAGTGATAAGAGATTAGAAGATAAATTTTTGATGAAATATTTTCGGCTTGACAAAGCGAAAAACGTATCATATAATTTAGACAACAAGAAGATAAGATGGTTAAAATTTATAAAAGCAAAGAGTTATGAAGAACGGAAAGAAGTAGCAAAAGGAGATGATACACTTATGGAATTAAATAATTGGATAGAAAAATATATCAATGATGAACATACCAAAGAGATATATGGCAAATGGGCCGAAGAAATAGCCAAAGAAAATGGTTATGAACAAGGCTCAAATCAAAAATCCATTGATATAGCTAAACAAATGCTAAAAGATACGATAGCAATTCCCACTATTGCGAAATATACTGGGTTAAGTATCAAACAAATAAAAGCTTTAAGATAACTATTTATTAGTTATAAAAAGTATTAAAAAAAAGCAACTGATATTAAATAATCAGTTGTTATTTTTATCATAAAAACTTTTAATAGATGTCATTATTCTCTTAATATTTTCTTCTTTAAAAGGTTTATTTAAAACATCTAAAATAGGGTAGGTAAATGCTTTTTTTATGATTTCTTCCGTATCATCACCCGTAATGATTACGACTGGTATTTTCTCAAATATATCTTTTTCTTGCATATAATCCATTACTTGAAAACCATTTAATCCTGGCATATTAAGATCTAATAATATAGCATACACTTCGTTATTTTCTAAAGCTTGTATTGCTTCTTTGCCATTATTAGCTTTAATTATATCATAATCTTCATCTATATTATTAGTTATAAAATTAAGCATAATATTTGAGTCATCAGCAACAATTATTTTTTTCTTACCACTAACTTGTTCATTACCTTGAAAATATTCCTCTAATAAATTTTTAATTTTTAAAACTACTTCTTTTAGGCTTTCAAAATTATCATTAATAAATTCTTGATTAGCTTCTTTACCAGCCATTTCATGTTGTAAAAATACTTCCGCTTCTTTCATAAATCCTAAATATTTAGCTTCACTTTTCATACTATGGGCAAGTATTCCATAATTATTATAATCTTGAGCTTTTTTATAATATTCTAAATTATTAATTTTTTCCTCTAAAGAATCTTTAAAGTCCTTAAGTGAATCATTATATGAACTCATATCTCCCCAAAACTCTAAACTTGCTTCGACATCAACATTATTATTTTTTAGTAATTCTACCTTTTCCATTCCCTATACCTCCATTACTTCAATAATCTTTTTAAAACTTTACTTAATAAATATCTATCAATTGGTTTGGATAAATAATCGTCAAAACCTAAACCTTTATATTTTTCTTCAGTGCCTTCAATCGCATCAGCTGTAAGGGCTACTACTGGTACTTCAAAACCCGGTATTTCTCTTAATGCTTTTAAGGTTTCTACTCCATCCATCTTCGGCATCATAATATCCATTAAAATTAAATCAAAAGTTTTAGTTTCCATTAATTTTATTGCATCCATTCCACTTTCACAAGTAACTACATCCATATTATAAGGTTTTAAGACATTTACAGCCACTTTTAAATTAATTTTAGAATCATCAACCACTAAAATCTTTTTACCTTTATGAAGACTATAATCTATTTCGATTTCTTCACTATTATTTTCTGGGACTTCCATACTTACTATTTCTTGTTCTAGATAAACTCTAAAAGTTGAACCTTCATTATATTTGGAGAAGACATTTATTCTGCCTCCCATCATTTCTGTTAAACTTTTGGTAATGGCTAAACCTAGACCTGTTCCTTCAATCGTTGTATTTCGGTCCTCATCAATTCTTTCGAATTTATTAAATAATTTATCAATGTTTTCTTTTTTAATTCCTCTTCCTGTATCTTTAACCGAAATATATAGTAAACAAGTTTTTGTATCCATTCGATTAATACAATTTACATTAAAATTAATTTCCCCTTGATCAGTATATTTCGCGGCATTAGTAAGTAAATTTAAAACAATTTGTTTTACTTTTGCAACATCACCTTTTAAAACTCCTGGCATATCTTCTGAGATGGTAAAATTAAATTCAATTGGTTTATCGCCAATTCTTGGAATTGTAAGCTTACATAAAGAATTAAATACTTCTCTTGGATTATATTCTTTAGGAACTATTTCCATTTTATTAGCTTCTATTTTGGAAATATCCAAAATACCATTTACTATTTCGAGTAAGTTATTAGAAGCATCTACAATATCTTTGGCAAATCCTTTAGTTTCTTCGCTTAAATCTTTAGCTTCTAACATACATTCACTAAAACCAACAATCGCATTTAAAGGAGTTCTAATTTCATGCGACATATTAGATAAAAATTCCGTTTTTGCTTTATTAGCTTTTTCTGCTTGAGTTTTAGCCATATCTAATTGTTGTATCATTTTCACATCCGGATTTTCAATGGTAAAATACATTATTACCATAATTACTGACATTACTGGATTAAATAACAATAACTTTGGATTCGCTGCTTGAATACCTGTTGTTAAAAACATTAAAACTAATAATAAAATTATTGGCATAAATTCTTTTCGATTAATTTTTTTTCTGGCTGAAATTAATTCCACAAACATAACTATACATATTGTAACTAAAATTATAAAAGCTGCTTTAGTTGCTAATCCTGTGGTATAACCTTCACCATTAGATAAAATAAATTCCACGGGCATAAGCATTACTATAATCATAACAATCGCTGCAATTATATTAATTTTTCTAAATAAAGTTTTCTTTTTCTCTTCCGTATCTAGTTTTTTCTTTTTAACTTTATCACAAAGTAAAATTGTATATTTCATAATATATAAGAACCAACTAATTATAATACATACAAATACTTTACTAAAAGTTAAAAATATAAATAATCCTGCTTTATTTTTGACTAAATTAGTTTCTCCTGTTAAAAATAATAATAGTTCTGATGCAATAGATGCTAAATTAATGATTAACATTTTCTTATAAATTTCCGTATCGTCATTATTAATTCTTTTCTTTAAAAAGAATAATATTACAATTATACATAAATATAATGTTGACATAAGTAAAATAACCATTTGAATTGCCTTTAACATTCTTTTCCACCTCTATTATAATTATACAATATTTATTCTAAATTTTAAAGAGTAATTAATAAAAAAGAAGTCCTAAGACTTCTCTAAACTTTTAACTCTTGATTTAGCTTGTTCTTCTTTATATAATTGTTTAAAATATTGATAATTTATTTTTCCTGCTCCTAAATAAGGAATATTATCAACAACCATTAATTCATCAGGCATTTCATATTCTGATAAATATTTACCTGCATAAATATCTTTTTTTAACACTTCTACATCTAAGTATTTAGGATCTGTTGGAATATAATATAAAGCAAATTCTTCTTTTGATCCCCCTGTTACTGTTGGAATAGCTGCACAATCTTTAATAAATGGTAAATTTCTAATTTTTGCTTCAATATCATCTAAAGAATATTTAAAATCAGCTCTAACGACTACTCTTGTCATTCTTCCCATTATATGTAAAAAGCCATCTTCTTCCATATAACCTAAATCAAAAGTATTAAACCATCTTGAACCATCAGGCATTGTAATATAAGAATTTTTTGTTTTTTCTGGCATTTGCTCATATTCTTTAAATTCACTATCACTTTGCTCTAAAATTAATCCGGTTTCTTTAACATCAACTAATTCCATAGCCTCTGGGTTAAAATTGATTATATCTGGGTCTCCCGTTGGAAATACTGAATAAGGATCAACTATAATAATATTTGTACCAATAACTGGGAAACCAGCACTACCATGAGAATTATTATTATTTTGATTTAAAGTAACTGCTCCGGCCATTTCATTTTGACCATAAGCATTACAAATTTCTCCTTTATATCCTTTAGCTTTTGCTATTTCGCTTAAAGTATCAAGTTCTTCTTTATCCATCTTTGAACCAGCACCCATCATTACTCCAACTACTGATAAATCGGTAATTGTAGCGTCATTTACAATTTCTCTAATAAATAGGGGAGCTGTAAAAGTACTTACCACTGCTTCTTTATTTAATCCATATTTTTCTTTATAACTAGCAAACTCTCTTATAAATGTATTTTGATTTTTTATTAAATCTGGAGTTCCATTTTTAGCTCCAATAATACATAATTCCGCTCCACTAATTAATCCTGTATATAAAGTAGTAACTAAACCTAAACCAATTTGAGATGGTATCATTTTAATTAATACATTTCCATTATTTATTGGATAATCAGTATAAAGCATTTTTTGAGCAGCTGCATTAATACTATAATCAGTATGATTAATAGGTTTCGCTGGACCTGTAGTTCCACTACTATTAATCATTAAAGTAACTTTATCTTCTTTGTAACTTGCTGGCTCGCAATCTTTATCATTACCAGCTTCATAAATCATATCATATGTTAAATCGTAATTATTGTTTTGATTATTAGCTACGACTAATTTCACTTTTCCCGTATTAATAATGGCATTAAGTGGATAAAAACATTCATCCATAATTAATAAATCTAAATGGGTTTCACTAACATTATGTGCCATCGCTGGAACACTTTTCATATAATCAATATATTTTTGAGTAGCTCCAAGTTTATTTAAAGCAAGAAAAGTAACAATTTCCTCAACACTACCATTAAGCATTATGGCCACTCTTGAACTTTCATTAATGCCTAATTTTTTAAAACCGGCACTAGCTTTATCTACTAAATCTAAAATCTCTCTATGAGTATATCTTCTTTTAGTTTCATAAATAAAAGCTGCTGCTTCATCTAAATGTTTTAATGCATAATTGCGATAAGTGTTGTAAACAGTTTCGTTTATTGCAAAATTAGCTACATCCTTTTCCGGAATATTTACTACCCAAGGTTTATCAAAGAATATATTTCCCGTTAATTCTCCCTTTGCTATTCCTAAATGTACATCTTTCAATTTTAAATCATGTATAATTTTTTTACTGCCAATTCGATCTAATTTATAACTCATAAATCTTTCCTCCAAAATCTACCCTAACTATAATATATATTTTTCTATAAATCAATAAAAACTTGCATCAGTTGTATCAAATATGATACAATTATTACGGTGATTTTACTTATGAAATATAATCCTAGTTATGTTGACTACTCCTACGATGGTGAACTTTTAAATGAAATATTTATTAAAGAATTTATTCGTTTCCGTAAAGAAAACAATTTAACTCAAGATGTCTTTGCTAAATTCTCTAATGTTTCACGGGAAAAAATTGCTCGAATTGAAAATGGTTCCCACTCCCCCAGTGTTTTAAGTTTATTAAAAATTTTAGGACCCATTGGCTATACTATTAAAATTGAAAAAGTAAATCAAAATAACCTTTTTAAAAAATATTAAATATGCTATAATCTATAATAGAATAAGAATAAAATAGTTGATATAAGAAAAAATATATAATTTTTCTCTTACAAAAACTATTATACGAGGAGATGTCTAGTATGAAAAAATTTATAATTACGCTTATCTTATTATTAATTTTAATACCTACTTGTTACATAACCTATCGTTATTTTACGAAGGATGATTCTAACCCCGTTACCCCTCCCGTGGACGAACCGATATCTGAAGATTTAAAAGGAAAATTTCAAGATTCTGATTTAAAAGTAGATGCATCTTTAGCTACCCAACCTTTAATGAATTCTTTTTTAACTTATTTTATGGGTGATGAAAAAGCTAAAGAATTACAAAAAAATTACACTAATACTGATCCCGCCTATCAAAAACTAATTAAAAAAGAAACTGATCTAATTATTGTGACCGAACCTAGCGCCGATGAACTTGCTTATGCTCACTCTGCTAATGTTACTTTTGATGTTACTAAAGTTGTCAATGAAGGTTTTGTCTTCTTTATTAATAAAAACAATCCTATTGAAAATTTAAAACTAGAAAATATTGTTGATATTTATTCTGGTAAAACTTTAACCTGGGATACTTATGGTTGGGATAAAGAAAATATTATTGCTTATCAAAGACCTACCAATTCTGGCAGTCAAACGGGTATGTTATCTTTAGTAATGCAAGACGTTAAATTAAAAGAGCCTACCACTGAAGAAATGGTTGAAACTATGGGTGGCATTATCGATATTGTCGCTGATTATGATAATAACAAATATGGTCTTGGTTATTCTTATTATTACTATGCTAGTATTATGTATCATAATCCTAATATAAAATTTTTAGGAATTAATGGTGTTAAACCTAGTTACAATACTATTAAAGATGGTTCTTATCCTCTTATGACCGCTTATTATATAGTAACCTTAAAAGACGCTGATTCTAAAGTTCAAGAATTCAAAAATGCTTTATTATCTAAAGAAGGCGCCCAAGTAGCTAAGGAGGCTGGCTATGTCCCAATCTACTAAAAAAAGTAATCTTGGTTTTGCTTTATTTTTAATCTTCCTCATAATTATCGCAGGCCTAGTTACTTATTTATTCATTTATAATCATAATTTAAGTACTTCTAAAATACCGGAATATACGGAAGATTATTTTACTTTTAAAGAAGTTGAAGAAAGTATTCCTGTAGATGTTTTTGCTAAATATCCTGTTAATCCTATAACTATCACTTATGATGATGGGGTAAAAATATCTGGTCTTAAAGATAAAAGTATCGAAAATAAAATTAATCTGGAACTAAAAGATTTAGAACCTTATAAATTTCAAGAAAAGCCTTCTTGTTATGTTAATTTTAATGTTTCTAATATTTTATCTTTAACTTGTAAGAATAAATCAGCAACTTTTAATCTTACCACTGGTAATCATTTAACTTTAGAAGAAATATTCAATAAAGATAGTAATCTATATTCTATTACAATGGACGCTTTATATCAAAGTTTTTGTACTTATGGTGATTGTTATTTACCTAGAGAAGACGATTCAGATTATGAATATTACAATTCTATTGAAAATGATTTAATAGCTTCTTATCAAAATATCGAAAAAGGAAATTATGATTTAGTTGTCACTTATTCATCCCTTATCCTTAATCTACCTAATTTAGAAGAATATACTAATATAACTTATTCTTTTGATCGTTATTATAATGATATAACTATATTTAATCGTTATAAAACTACTGAATCAATCTTTGAAAATGATATTACTGATTATTGTAATGTCGAAAGTTGTTATCTTTTTGATTTCTCTCATTCTAATAACACTAGTTATAATACTGGTTCTTTTATTACAGCTAAAAACTATTTAACCGTAAATATATATAATAATACTAGAAGCGATGTTACGATGGATAATGATTATCCTCTAAGTGATTTAGATTTACCCCAAATAAGTCAAAAAATTACCAATGAATTAATGTTAAAAAATAATTTAAAAAGAGAAACTAATAATTATCAAAATATTACTTTAAATATCGATATATATAATACTGCTTATAATTATAAACTTATAACCTATAATCTAGTTATTAAAGAAATGACAAAAGAAAACTTTATTAAAAATAGTCTTGGTGCTTATGAAGTAGATAATTTAAATAATCAAGATATTACCAAAGTAAATATGATTTTAACTTCTAATAATAATATTGCTTATCAAGAAGAAGAACCAACCGAAATCTTTGCTGATTTTACTGATACTTTATATACCTATATTTTAGAAGATTTAGCTACTAATAGCTATAGTCCTTTTATTTATTATTCTAACTTATGTGAGATAGCTGAAAATTATGATGAGTGTATTAATAATCTTGATTATAAAGCACTAATAAATGATGCCAGTTATATGATTGATTTAGAAAATCATGATTTACTTATGTATTATCTTAAAAATATAGGTGGAGGTATGACTGCTTCTGCGATAACTAAATTACCATATGATATTTTTACTTTAAAATAACTATTATTAAATAGTTTTTTTAAATTTTAGTACCCAAATTCTAATTATTTTGATATAATGTATTAACATGGTGATAATATGAATAGATATGAAAGTACGAAAAAAGCTAGTTTTCTAGGTATAATTAGTAATTTATTTTTGTTAATAATTAAAATTTTAGTTTCCTTCATAAGTAGAAGTGAAGCAATGTTCGCGGACGCGATTAATTCTGCTGGTGATATATTTTCTAGTTTAATGTCTTATATCGGTAATAAAATTGCCGGAGCTCCTAGTGATGAAGATCATAATTTTGGCCATGGTAAAGCAGAATATATTTTTTCAATGTTAATTAGTATTTTTATGATTGTTATTTCTGCTAAAATATTAATTGATTCAATAACTTCAATATTCCATCATAGCACCTTTATTTATTCAAATTTCTTAATAGTTGTCTGCCTTATAACTATTCTTATCAAAATATGTTTATATCTTTATTGTAAAAAAGCGTATCAAACTAATGCCAATATCTTACTTAAAGCTAGCATGAAAGATCATCGTAATGATACTATGCTTACTATTGGTACTCTTACTTCTTCTCTCTTAGGAAAATATGGTTATTTCTATTTTGATGGTATTTTAGGAGCTATAATTTCTATCTATATCATGTTAAGTGGTATTGGTATATTTATGGAAAGTTATAAAGTTCTAATGGATATTTCTTTAGATTCCAAAGAAAAAGATAAAATAATTGAGTTTATTTTATCTAATAAAGATGTTCTAGCAGTTAAAGATTTTTATACTGTTGCCACCGGATATAAATATATAGCTATCTTAACTATCGCAGTTGATGGCAACCTAAATACTTTTACTTCTCATAAAATTGCCGATACTCTAGAGCGAACAATTATCAAAAACTTCCGTAAGATTTCTAAAGTTATTATTCATGTTAACCCTGTCCGTAAAATATCTAAAGACTCTTAAAGGTCTTTTTATTTTTGCTTTAGCATTTTAATTACGTCTTTATCTTCAATTTTCAAAACTTTAATAATTTTAATTAACATTTTAATTTTAGTACTTTGAAAATCAGCTTCAATCCGTTGCATATGTCTCGGACTAATTTCTAATATTTCCGCTAATTCTTCCTGGGTATAGCCATTCTTTATTCTATATTCCTTTATCATTTAATTCACCTTATGACTTATTATGTCACATTCCCAAATGATTAACCACGACAAATAATGTCGTATTTAACCTTGACAAGTAAGTAAATTTTATAATATAATTATTACGACATAATATGTCATATATAATAATTACTAATCATTAAAAAGTAAATGAAGTGTAACTTAAGGAAGGAAGTAATAAAAATGAAATATGAAAAATTAAATAACGGAAGTAATAATAAAAAAGTGTTTTTATATGGTTTTATAACGTGTGCTATACTTCTGATAGTATTTAATTTCTTTATGAGTTATGCAAAATATAAATCCATCGATAGTGTAAAATTAGCCAGTGGAACCATTACGTATGAAAGTGCCGATTTAAATGTAATTGCTATGTTTAAAAATGATGGCGAAGGAACAGAAGATATACCAGTAAACGCAATTCCTGAAGGCAATTATGAATTAAGTAATGCAAGTTATTGCATTATAGGTAATGATAAAGGAAATAAAATACAGAATGTATTCGAATATAAAGATAAAAAAGTATACATAGCCATAGAGCAAAAAGGAACTAAATGTTATGTGTATTTTGAAAAACAAAAACCACCAGCAGAACAAACTTTAGCAGCTTTAGGTTTAAAAACGGAGGAAGCATTAGAAGGTGGAACATCATTTACAGGAACAGCTTGTGGTACAAGCGATTGTACGGATCCTCATAAAGTGGCCGGATTATACAAAGGAACAGATGACGATGGTGATACATATTATTATCGAGGAAATGTAGATAATAACTGGGTACATTTTGCTGGTATGTATTGGCGAATCATTCGGATAAATGGTGATGGTACGATAAGACTAATCTACTCCGGTAATGGAAGTGCAGAAACTTCAGGGACGGGTACTCAAATATCTACTAGTAAATTTAATACAAATTACAATGATAATAAATATGTAGGTTACATGTATAATGGTGGTGCAAGTTCAAAATCTACCAGTTATGACGACGCTCATAAAATGACGAATAATCCTACTGAAAGTTCAATATTAACAACAATAAAAACATGGTATAATTCTAATATAGGTAACAATAGTAATTATACGGATAAAATAGATGGAAATGCCGGCTTCTGTGGAGATAGATCATTAGCTGAAAATGCTCATGGAACTTCATATCCAACAAGTGGTCAAAGAGGTTATGGAACAAATGCAACTGTATATGGACCTTTAGATAGAGCTTGGGGAAATAATAATACAAGTTGGGCGGCAGAAATAACACCAACATTTAGCTGTGCAAATCAAGCTAGAGATTTATATACAACTAACGATGCAACTCGTGGAAATAAAGTATTACCCGTCCCAGTAGGACTCATAACAATGGATGAAGTAATATTTGCAGGAGGATATCCTGGAAAAACTAATAATGGCGTAGCAGCATATTATTTATATACCAATAAATACTACTGGACAATGTCTCCATGGTCCATGGCTTCCGACGACGGTGCTAACGTGTTCTCAGTGTATGATAATGGGAACATTGGCATCGATGGCGACGTGAGCAACTCTTATATAGGTGTGCGCCCAGTAATCAATCTCAAAGCCAATACAACATTTGCACCTGAAGGAAAAGGTACGACAAGTAATCCCTATGTCGTCGTTACTAAATAATTATTCTTGCCTTTAGTGCGAAACCTTTTATCTAAAGGCAAGTTATATTTTTATTACTTTATATTGATAGACTTTATTTAGTCTATCTTTTGTTTTAAGGTCCTATTATGTTCTGTTTTTTCCCATTTAACTTCCTTTTTAAATAAAGCTTTTAAAGCACAAGGAATATAAGTCACAAAAAATAGGGGAGCAAAAAACGTTACTTTTACTTGCATAGCTTTGCTTAAATTAATCTTATCTTCATCTTTTAAAATAACATAAGTTACTAATCCTACAAATAAAGTATAAGCTCCAATAATAACTAAAAATATTTTTAATATGGCCGTTCTAATATCATTACCTAAAATAATATTTCCAAGCTGTCCTAAAATATATAAAATAGCCCCTATAATCATTAAAATATAAGGCCACATCCCTGTAATTTCGGTAAGTAAAGAAGCATAATTAGGATTATTTTTTAACATTTTAAAAAATTTTGGCACATACTTTCGTTGATTATCAAAGTAACCTCTAATCCAGCGCATTCTTTGATTAATTGTTTTATTATATTCCACCGGTTGTTCATCATAAAATATCGCGTTTTTATTATAATTTGAAGTTAAATTATTTTCGATACTATAAAGGGTTAGCTCATAATCTTCGGTTAAAGAATGAAAAGGGAAGGTTTGCCAATTTTTTACTATATCTCCACTTGTATGATTCATTTCTAGATTTATTATTGATCCTTTTATATCAACTACTAGATCTGCTATCTTTCCACGTTCCATGTAAAAGCTTTTAGGTAGTTCGGTATTTTTAAATGTTATATTTTCTTTTATATAATCATAATCTATTGTTGTTATTTCACTTATTAGATATATTAAGGCTTCTAATGATTCTTTGGATTGAAACAAACTTTTAAATACGTTATCATCTGTTGCAGCTATTACTTTATCTAACTTATCTAAATCATCTATTATCTTTTTTACTTTATCTTTTTTCTCTTTTACTTCGTTCATAAAAGTCTCCTTTCATTAATGTTTCCCCTTTTTATTTGAGGTTTTTTTAGTATTCATCTCCTTTCCATATTATCCTCTACTATTTATATACGACAAAAGTACCCTAAATTCCTTCTTTTTTCTTGAAATTTTTTCATTTTTTTTCATTTTTCTT
>CANQBY010000023.1 GCA_947589695.1 uncultured Bacilli bacterium | reverse complement strand
CACAAATAATATTTAGGTTTAATTTTATTTGTGGGGATTCCTCTTCCTGGCACTGGCGCTTGGACGGGGTGCCTAATCGCGGCATTACTTGGTATGGATAAGAAAAAATCTTGTCTTGCCGCCATCCTTGGGGTTATTATGGCCGGACTTATTATGCTTATTTTAAGTTATGGTGTGTTAGGAGTGATTATAGATTGACAACAATTTATTTAATTAATAATGGCTATACCATGAATAATTTACTTTTTCCAGAAAGTGAATCTTTAGAAAGCAAAAGAGAAAAAAGAATTTTAAGTATTGAAGGCGAAAAAGAAAGTCAAATTTTAAGTACTGAAGAAACTTTACAAAAGGTAAATAAAATTTATTCTTCTAATTATGTTATGTCCCTAGCAACTGCCAAGTATTTAGCTAATCAATTAGAAATAGATATTAATATTACCAAAGAATTAGGTGAAAGAGTAATTGGTAATCTAGCTGATAAAAAAATTCGAATGGTAAATGAACTTCAAGAAAATGATTTTAATTATAAATTAAATGGTGGGGAATCCTTAAATGATGTCAAAAGAAGAATGCTTCATTTTCTAAAAAAAATCCTCATTACCGATAAAGATAAAACTATCGCATTATTTACACATAATGTTGCCATCACAAGTCTACTTAGTGAATACTGCGAAAAAGGTTTTAATTTAGATAATCGTTTAATTTTAAATTATCAAGATGAATCCATTGTTGATGGTACTTGGAATGGTATTCGCGTAATTGAATTAGTTTTTGATAATAATGAGTTAGTTTCGCTTAAAAGAAAGAAATAGTATTTTTCAGTTAATTAAATAGTAAAATGCAATTTATAAAAATTTCTATTTTCTAATATTTCGGAATATGATATAATAAATATTCATAAAGAAGGAGGAAAAAATGCATCCTGAAATAAAAAAAGTTTATGATATTCGTCTTGAAGGTGATAATATCGCAGTTGATTTATACGATCATACTTTAACTTATAGTAAAAAAGATGGTAAAAATGAAACATTTAATTCTTTTAAGTTTTTAACGACGATTTATCCCGAAGACCTTAAAGCCTGTATTGCTGATTTATTAAGTAAAGATTATTATAGCCGTCTTGATTTTAATTATGGTATGAATGAATTAGTTACTAATAATCCTTTAATTAAATTAAAATTAATGCTTTTAAGTTCTCGTAATAAAATTTTAGAAGCTTTTTATAATCCGTATGCTATAAAAAATAACTTAAATGTTTTAACAACTAACATTACTTATATAAATATGTATACTGGTGAAATAAAACAAATGGAATTAGATAATTTAGGACCTGTAACTGAATCAAAAATAAAAGCTTTACAAGCTCATGGCTTTATTGAAATTACGGATTCTTTCAGTGAAAAGAAACGTTTATCTAATAAAGTTCGTTAACTAAAAAAACTTAAGAAATCAAATCTTAAGTTTTAATTTTTGAATAAATTCTTTTCCTGTTTATATTTGGTAATTACTGAATTATCTTTCATTAAAGCTGATATTGAATTACCTTTATTTAAACTATCAATAATTTTCGCTAAATAAGTAGAGCAATCTGCCGCATAAAACCATTCTTTATTAAGTATTTCTTCGGGTACATATGTTAAATTTGTTGAATATATTGCATCAAATAATTTCTTTTCGTAAGCTTCATCGAATCTCTTAAATCCTTGTGTAAATAAAGCAAAAGTGGTAAAGAAAAATATTTTTTTGGCACCTCTTTTTTTAAGTTCTTCAGCCACATCAAACATTGAGCCTCCACTTGCAAGCATATCATCGACGATAATTATTGCTTTTCCCCGTACATTTGGTCCCAAATATTCATGGGCTACAATCGGATTAGTTCCATTCACAATCTTAGATATATCTCGTCTTTTATAAAACATCCCGACATCTACTCTTAAAATATCCGCTAAAAATCTAGCTCTATCCATGGCTCCAGTATCCGGGCTTACCACCAAAGTTTTCTCACTATCAAATTCTTCATTTTTTAAAAAAGTTCTAAGCATATCATTCGTGGGAAAGAAATTATCAAAGGAAAGGGTAGGTATTGCATTTTGCACATTGGGATCATGTACATCAAAAGTTACAATTCCATCAATTCCTAAATTCTTAAGTTCTTGTAAAGCGGCTGCACAATCTAATGACTCTCTTGATTTTCTGCGGTGTTGTCTTGCTGAATAAAGCATTGGCATTACTACTTTAATACTTTTCGCATGCCCCATGATGGCTAAAATAGTTCTTTTAATATCTTGAAAATGTTCATCAGGACTCATATGATGCTCAAAATCATACATTTTATAAGTTATACTATAATTATGAGTATCACTTATAATATAACAATCCTTACCCCGAATAGATTCTTTTATGGTAACTTTACCTTCACCATCATTAAATCTTGACATTTCAATCGGTACTAAATAATTTTCTTCCGACTTTCTAATTCGTTTGATTTCTTTGTTAACTTTTAATCCTAATTCCTCACAATTATCCATCACAATTAAACATAAATCTTCTTTTTCCATATACACTCCTACTACTTAACCTTATTGTAACATATTAATTAATTTATAAAAATAGCAATTAGTTAATTTACTTAAATTTTTAAAGCTTAAGTAATAATCTCAAAATAAAACTTTCCTAAAATAATTAGTCGTGCTATAATATATACATATATTGCCCTATAGCCAAGCGGTAAGGCAGAAGGCTCTGACCCTTCGATTTCGTAGGTCCGAATCCTACTAGGGCAACCATTATTGCATTAAAAAAGGCTCTTAAAAATAAGAGCTTTTTTCTATAAAACATTTTTACTCCATAACTCATGTTTATTGCAATAACTATATAAAGTACCTTTTTGATAATCAAATGTAGCTTCCGGACTTTCTCCCGGTTTAAAATACACAATCTCTTCCTTGTTTTCACTTACAAACATAATCCAACTTATATAATGTTCTTCTTCCATCACATGATTAACTTTAACTTTGATTTTATCTCCTATAATTTCATAAGAGGGGATATGTTTTTCCAAACTTGCCTCAACTGTATTAGGTTTGATATTTTCCATTACATCATCACAACACATAATATCACAAGGACAATGACATTCCTCGAATACTTTAACAATTGCGCCACAACTCTTACACTTTTTTAACATTAATTCTTTCATTTAATTTACCTCCATCTAAATTATAAACTACAACTCTAAAATTTACTATTAATTATTATTAATTTTAATTTTTTTTTAAATAAATTATCACCTTAAATATTTATTATAATCTTTTTTTAAATATTTACTTTATTCATTATTTTTAATATAATATAGAAAAATAAAGAAGTATAAAAGAGGCCTATATGTTAGAATTAAAAAATATTAAAAAAGAATTTAAAACTAAAAAAGAAACTATTACCCCCTTAAAAGATATCAATATAATTTTACCTAATCATGGCCTTGTATTTATATTAGGACCATCTGGCTGTGGTAAATCAACTCTTTTAAACTTAATCGGAGGCTTAGATACTCCCACTTCTGGTTCTTTAACTTTTAATAACTTAAAATTAAATGATTTATCTAATGAGGAACTAGATAGTTACCGTTTAAATAAAGTTGGTTTTATTTTTCAAGATTTTAATTTATTAGATAATTTAAATGTTTATGATAATATTAAATTTTCCCTAGATATTAAAGGAATAAAAGATAATGAATTAATAAATAATACCTTAAACTCTTTAGAAATTAGCCATTTAAAAACCCGCAAAATAAAAGAATTATCCGGTGGGGAAAAAGCTCGGGTTGGAATTGCTAGATGTTTAGTAAAAAATCCTAGTTTAATTCTTGCTGACGAACCTACGGGTAATTTAGATGAAGAAAATAGAAATAATGTTTTTAATATTTTAAAAAAAATAAGTCAGGAAAAATTAGTTGTTGTAGTGTCCCATGATCTTGAAGCTGCCCAAAGTTATGCTGATAAAATTCTTTATTTAGAAAATGGTTATATTAAAGCCATCGAAGATAAAACTATTTTACCCACTTTCTTAGAAGAAATAACTTTAAAAAAATCGACAGGCCAATCTAATTTTAAATTAAAGTATAGTTTATCTCTTTTAAAAAGAAATCCTTTAAGATATCTAATTATAATTTTAATATTAAGTATAACTTTTTCCTTTTTAATTTTAGATATTTCTATTCAAAATATAAATATTAATAAATCTCATGCTGAAGCTTTAAAACTAAATCACGATTATAATTATGAAATAATTAAAGGAGATGTTACTTCTAGTAATTTAATGATTTATAATGAGTCGGAACTAAAAGAAGTAACCAATTATTTAGAACAAAACAATATAAAATATCGTTTAGACAATCATGTAATAACAAATGATACAAATATAATGCTAATGTTTGCAAATATTCTAGATACTCCCGCCCCTATATATAACTATTTTTATCCGGGAGTTATGAGTAATGATAACACTTTTTATGAAGTACCAGAAAATTATTTTGACGATTATAACTTTATAGGTAGTTTTCCAACTGGTCCTAATGAAATAGTTATCTCCAATTATTTTGCTAAATTTATTAGGCACTATGGAGTCTATGATACTTTTGGTAACATTTATAAACCAACCACCAATGAAGAGATAGTAAAAGATAAAGTAAAAATCGATTTTAATGGTAATTATTTAATTGTAACAGGTATTTATGATATTCCCAATGCCCCTATTTCTGATTTTGAGAAAATAACTTATTATACTAAAGAAATAAGACCCAATAGTTTTAAAGCCTTCTTTAGTAATGAAGAACTATTTAATATAGTTAGATATAATATGTTTGACTTTTATGTTAATGAAAACTTTTTTGAAATATCTTCATTTTTACCCAATTATAGATTAGATAAAGAAATATATCCCGAATATATCACTCATAATAATGAAAATATTGTTTTAGGATATAAAAATATGGCCTACTTACCTGAAAAAGGTAATTATACTTTAAATGATAATGAAATTATTATTAATCGCAATATTTTAAATATTATCACCGATAATGATTATCAAAATAAATTAGCTCAAGAAACTAACTTAAATGAAGAAGAATTTTTAAAACTTTACTTAGAAGAACATAATATTTTAAATACTACTATCGAACTATGTATCAAAAATGCTGAGAATAAAGAATTAAATTATTATAATTTAACTATTAAAGGAGTTACTTTAAATGAAGAATATAATTCACCTTATTATATTTCTCATAATATTTTAGATAAATATATTTTACCTAATAAAGTAATGAATCGGATAGATATAACAGATAAGAATTTATCCAAAATAGAATTAGTACTTAACAAGTTTCCACTTGAAGATAATCATTTTATAAGTCTTACTGATTTTAGCACTGATTTTATTGAAAATGTTGATATTATTAATAATGCTTTAAATCTTGGAAAAACTCTTATAATTCCTTTAATTATTATAAATGTTTTATTATTTACTTTATTTATTACTTGGATAATAAAATTTTTAAAAAAGAATTTTGGTATAATGCGTGCTTTAGGTGTTTCTAAAAAAGATATATTTGTTATTATGCTAAATCTTGATTTTATTTTATTAATAATTGCTTTTTTAATAAGTCTTATTCTTCCTGAACTTAGTTTTAAATATCTAAATAGTTATATTTCTTCTAAATTATATTTTAAAGTCAATTTCTTATATTGGCATTTTAAATATTATTATTATCTTTTATTAACATTAGTTTTATGTTTAATAATCTCAACTATTATTCCTTTACAAAAACTAAATAAATTAAATCCTATAAATATTATTAGAAAAATTGGTGGTTAATATGTTAGAATTAAAAAATATCTCTAAAACTTATCAAACAAAATATGAAAAAGTAAATGCTTTAAAAAATATTAACATTAAATTTCCTAGTACTGGTTTAGTTTTTATTCTAGGTAAAAGTGGCTCTGGTAAATCAACTCTTTTAAATATTATAAGTGGTGAGTTAAAACAAAGCACTGGTTCGCTTATTTACGATAATAAAGAATATTCTTCGAAAGATTGGGATATCTTTTCTAGAAGTAATATTAGTTTTATTTTCCAAGAATTTAATTTAATTGAAAACTTAACAGTTAAAGCTAATCTAAATGTTGTTTTAGATTTAAAAAATATTTCTAATAACTCTTTAATGACGGATACTTTAACTAAATTAAATATTTCTTCTTTCGAAAACAAATTAGTTAAAACTTTATCCGGAGGCGAAAAAGCTCGGGTTGGAATTGCTAGAGCTCTACTTAAAAACACTGCTATCCTTATCGCAGATGAACCAACGGGAAACTTAGACGAAGCCCACAGTATCGAAATATTTGATATTTTAAAAGCTATTAGTAAAGAAAAGCTAGTTCTTGTGGTTTCTCATGATACTAAAATGGCTAGTAAATATGCTGATAAAATAATTTATTTAAATAATGGTGAAATAACTGACACTAAAGATATTAATTCTGAAATTTTCCAAGCTTTAAGTATCGATAATCATAACTATAAATTAAGTTTTAAAAATAAATTAAAATATGCTTTCTTAATGCTTCTAGATAAAAAAATATTATTTCTTTTAGCAACTTTTCTTATATCTTTAATAATCACTGGTATTTCTTTAGCTTTAAATTTTAAAAACATTGATATTAATGCCATTCATGCTCATACTTTACTTGAAAATAAAAAGGAGACGATTACTCTTTTTAAGGACGATACTCTAACTCTTTATAGTGCTAATTTTAACTTTATTGAACAAGAAGAAATAACATCTTTCTTAAAAGATTATAATTATACTTATGCTTACAATATTTATGCTGATAATAATTTTAGTTTTTTAAAATTTTTAAATACTCAAAGTTATACTGATTATTATGAATTATTTGAATTAAATGATGCTAATTACTATCTTTATCTCACTATGCCATCTCAATTTAAATACCAAATAATTGGCCAAAAACCATCTAAATCGGAAATATTAATCTCCAATTTTGCCGCTGATTATATTATGCGATTTGGGATTATGACTAAGAAAGGGGAGTTTTATCCCAAAAGTTATGAAAGTATTTTAAATCAAGAAATCTTAATTAATGGTAGTTATTATTCTATCTCTGGTATCTATATTGTAAATGAAGATTTAAAACTTAAAAATTTTTTAACCGAAGAAGAAAAAGAATATATCAAAGAAAATATTTATCAAATCTATATGAGTCCTGAATTTTTTGACTATGCAGATATTCTTCCTAATACTTTTAATTATGGCACTCTTACGACCAAAGTTAATGATAAAATAACTATTGGTAATATTAATACTAATTTACAAGCAAATGAAATAATAATTGGTTATGATGTCGTAGATTACTTAACTAATAATAAATTTTATGAAGAAGTATCTATTTTAGATTTTGATAAACCTGATTTAATTAATAACTTTTTAACTCAAAACAATCTTTTAAATAAAGAAGTAACTTTAACTCTTAGTGATACTTATAATATCTTTGATAATAAAACTACCACTTATAAATTAATTATTAAAGGTGCTGATACTTCTACTCAGTTTAGTCAAGAAATAGGAAATAAATATATTTTACCTAATAATTTAATTCGTAAATATATTATCAATGAACCTCATTATTCTAAAATTTATAATTTATTAGCTAGTAATCTTTTTAACGATAAAATAAAATATTCTACTACTTACTCTGATATTTTTACCAAATTTTCTAGTATTTTAATAAGTTCTCAAAATTTAGTTAATTCTTTACTTATTATTTTAACTATTTTAAGTATTTTAATTTATCTAATCTATTATAATCTTTTATCTAAAAGTAACGAAGAATTTAAAAATGTCTTAAAAAATAATGGCTATTTAAAAAAAGATCTAAATTCTTTAAGTAACTATCTTAGTTTAATTTTTAGTTTTATATCTTCTATTTTAACAGTATTATTTATCTTAATTTTAACTAAACTTATTAATTATTATTTAAGCAAAAGTTATGGTTTTATCTTAAATCTGTTTGTAAACAAATGGCCATTATATCTATTTATTTTAATTATTAATCTTTTAATTAATTTAGTTTTAAATTTTATTTTTACGAAAAGTGAGCAAAATATTTAATTGTCATTTAGTTAGTTTTAGGTTATACTTTTTTATTAATCCTTTATAAATTAAATTAATATTATATTCTTTTCTTAATTATTAACGTTTAAAAATTAGGAATATTATATTTTTAAAATTAAATAAACAAGTTCTAATTTAAAAGAATACTTTTAAATCTTATAATCTATATGTTATAATAAATCATAAACCAAAATTAAAAGTGAGTGATACTATGAATCAAGAGAAAATGGGTAAATTTATTGCCGAACTTCGCAAAAGTAAAAATTTAACTCAACAAGAGCTAGCCGATTTAATTCCTGTTACTCGGGAAGCTGTTAGTAAATGGGAACGAGGTAAAAGGTGTCCTGATCCCCAAGTTTTAGTTAAACTTAGTGAAATATTCGAAGTTACCATTAATGAATTATTATATGGAGAAGAGAAAAATAAAGAAAATAATAACGAAATTAAAAATATATCTCTAAATTTTTATCAAGAAAAATTAAAAGTAAAAAAAGTTATTAAAATTTTAATAGGCATTATTTTCTTAATTTTAGTAAGTTTTCTAACTTATTACTTTATAATTACTTATAACTCTTTAAAAACTTATTTAATAACTTATGATGGTGAAAAAATAAATTTAGAAGAAGGAATATTAGTAATGACTAATGAAGAATTATATTTTAATTTAGGACATGTTATAACTAGTGAACCTTTAAAATCCTTAGATTTATTTTATAAAGATAAAAATGGTGAAGATGTTTGGATTATAAGTTTTGTAGATGATTCAACCATTATTTTTACGGATTTTAATGGATATAATAGATATATAGATTTTAATAATATTGATTATATAATAAATAATTTATATTTAAATGTTAATTTTGAAGATACTTCCGAAACCATAAAACTAAAATTAACTAAAAATTTTAGCAATGACTATTTAATTTCAAAAAAAGAAGTAAAATATGAAAGTATGGAATTAAAAGATATAGAGTATGATGAGGCTATAATAAATAAAATAAAAGAAAAATTAACTTGTAATGATGATTTTTGTATAATGGATAATGACAAATATGAAATCGTCTATATGTTTTCAAACAATTTATTAATGATAAATGATGGTAATATTAGTTTAGTTTATGACCCTTTTAATAAAAGTTATACTTATGTAAAATATTCAAACAATAATATTATAAAAAATTATAATTATAATATAGAAGAAAATAAATTAGAATGCAAAATAGGTAACTGTAACAATTATGAAGAAGAGGTTAAAGATTATTTGAAAATTGTTGATTCTATATTCAACTAGTATATTAGGGACTACGAGTCCCTAAATTTTTTTTAAACTATATGCTATAATCTACTTAAAGAATTTAAGGTGTAGTTTATGAAAAAGCTGTTAATAAGTATTTTATTATTTTTACCATTTAATATTTATGCTTTAGATATTCCTGAACTTGTATCAGAAAAAGTATTAGTTTATGATTTAACTGATAATCAAATTATTTATGAAAAAAATAGTGAAGTAAAAACAAGTATTGCTTCTTTAACCAAAATAATTACTTCCATGGTAGCTATTGAAAAGATAAATGATTTGGATAGTAAAATTAATATTACCAGTAAAATGCTAGATAACATTTATTGGAATGCTTCCGTAGCTAAACTAAAAATAGGGGATATTGTTACCTATCGAGATTTACTCTATGCTTTATTATTACCAAGCGGTGCTGACGCTGCTCAAGCGTTAGCTATTAGTTTATCCGGTTCAACTAATAAGTATGTCTTAGAAATGAACGAATTTGCTCAAAGAATAGGCATGGCAAATTCTCATTTTGTTAATATAACCGGCTTAGATACAAATGGCCAATATAGTACTTTAAAAGATGTTTTAGTTCTTTTAAAATATGCTTTAAATAATCCTACCTTTAAAGAAATATTTACCACCAAAGAATATATTCTTACTAATAATTTAGAAGTAAAATCTACTATTAAATCTTATGAAGAAAAGTATAATATTGATATTAGCCGTATTATTGGTAGCAAAACGGGAACTACTGATGAAGCCGGTTTATGTTTAGCTTCCTACTTTTTTATCCAAAATCATGAAATACTAGCCATTACTACTAATGCTCCTTTAAATGAAGAATATCCTCAAAACTTAATTGACAGCTTAAAAATAATTAATTATTTAGATCAAAATTATAAGATAATTAAAGAGAGTATAAAAGAAGAACAAATAATACCTTCTAAAAAAGAAAAATCCGAAAAATCAGCTAAAACTTTTTTATTAATTATATTATTTTCTATACTAACAATCTTAAGTATTACCAATATAATAAATTTTTATAAAAGCAAAATAATAAATTAATTAACATTGTAAATCTAAATTATATATGCTAAAATTAAAATAATAAAACTTAGAAAGGTGTATATTATGAAACAAGTTAAATTTATTGAAATTAAATCTGAACTTAGTGGTTGGGGGAGTTTTAAAGGTAGCAAATACGTTTTCCCCGAAATTAACGAAACCATTGAAAAAATGCTTCAAGAAGGTTGGGATTACTGTGGTTATGTTCCCAATGAAACCAGAAAAACCGGCGATATTGAGAAATTATCTTTAATATTCCAAAAAGATAAAGATTAATGGAGGTATTTATGCCCAAAAGTTTAAAAATTACTTTAATTATTCTCGGAGCTTTGGTTAGTATTATTGTTCTTGATACCATCCAAGCTAGATTATTTAAAAATAGTCCGATTATTAGTTGGAAAGAAAAGTTAGATGGAGATAGTTATGTAGCTAAAGGTATTTTAATGGATACTTACTATTGTACAAAAGATAAAGATACAGTAAATATGAGCTGGCATTTTAAAACTTCTAAATATAATTGTCCTCTAAATAATAATTCTAAAAAAGTATCTTTAGGAGTAATTGATAATAAATTAACTAATTCTATTCCTATAAATAATGAAAATTCCGCTTTTATTTTAGATTTATTTAATAAATACGAATATACTACAGAAACTTGTGATGGTTTAGCTTCTTATAATTTAATTATTGATGATATAACATATGGAATAGAAGTTTATAACCATTTGACACCTGAAATTAAAAGGGAATTACATATTACCACTGCTGGTAAAGAAATAGTTTTAAATGAAGAAGATAGTCTAAAACTATTAAAAATCATCAACACTTATGTACCTGATAATTATAAACCCCTTGTTGCTTGCTTAAAAGAGAGACTAGGAGCTTATATCGCTGATGAATCTTTAGAATTTAAAGAAAAAGATATTACTTCATTAATAAAAATAGATAAAACTAAATTAGATTATTCTTATCTAAAAACTAATGAACATGATGGCTTTTATCTTATTGTAAAAACTAGTGATAATAATGTTTTAAATGATATAAAAAATCTTTTAGCATCTAAATATAAACACCTAAATTCTCTAAGTTATCAAGACTATGAATTATATGTTTCTAATGGCCAAGATGACGTTTTAAATGCTGAAGATCTAACTATGTGTAATATAAATTAGTAAAATTCATTCAAAAAATAAGTCAAAATAAAAATATTCAAAGTATATAAAAACCCCGAAAATACGGGGATTTTTTTTAATTTGGTGGAGTAGAGGAGAGTCGAACTCCTGTCCAATATATCCTATAATACAACATCTACAAGTTTAGCCTGATTTAAAATTCATTATTCTACTGGC
>CANQBY010000022.1 GCA_947589695.1 uncultured Bacilli bacterium | reverse complement strand
GAAACTGATGATTATAATCAAGATTTCAAAAATCCAGTAACTGTGGAAAGCGAAGGCAATCCTATGACCGAAACTGAAGATTATAATCAAGACTTTAAAAATCCAGTAACTGCAGAAAGTGAGAATAATCCAATGACTGAAACTGATGATTATAATCAAGATTTCAAAAATCCAGTAACTGTGGAAAGCGAAGGCAATCCTATGACCGAAACTGATGATTATGATCACAACTTCAAGAACCCTGTAACAGTTGAAAGTGAAGGTAATCCTATGACCGAAACTGATGATTATAATCAAGATTTCAAGAATCCTGTAACAGTTGAAAGTGAAGGCAATCCAATGACCGAAACTGAAGATTATAATCAAGATTTCAAGAATCCAGTAACTGCAGAAAGTGAGAATAATCCTGTAACCGAGTCCAATGATATAATTACCATCGATAATCAAAAATATCCAAAAACATCTTTAATAGGCTTAAGCCAAAATGGAAGATTAAAAATAATTCCTGTTTCCAATGAGCTTCCTCCTATAAGAAAATTCGTTCCTCTAAAAATTATTTTAGATTATTATAATATCCATGATAAAAACAGTTCTTTTACCGAAAAAGAAATAATTGATTTTTATCTAAATTATCAAGAAGAACATACTATAAGTCGTGGAAGATAGCAATTAATTAATACTATTGTCATAATTAAAATGTTTTTTAAACATAAATATTGACAATAGTTTTTTTGTGTAAACAATTGTCAAGCCAAGTATTGCTAATTGTATTTTTAAAACTGATATGCTAGAATAAAGTTGAAAAGAAAGAGGGAGGTTGCATATGAAACAAACCGAAAAATCAATTTTAATAGTTATTATAATAATTTTGGTAGCTGTTATTGCCAGTGGCGCAACTTATATAATTATGAGTAATAAAAATGATAATAATTCTAATCAAGAAAATTCAAACCCAAATAAAGAAAATCAAGAATTAGAAAGTAATAAGCAAACAATCTCTTTCACCGAAGATGAATTAAAGGATTATTTAAGTATCCTACCAAGAGATGTTTATAGTAATCAAAAAACAACCCTAAATACTATTGATAAAGATATTTTAATTAGTAAATTACTTACAGATGAAAGCTCTTGTTGGACAGAAAAAAATTGCGATTTTGATATGAATCAAAAATTAAAAGTAGTAGATTACTATCCCGAAAAATATTTAAGTGAGTATGATTATATGGAATTTGTTGAAGGATATATGCCTCTAGATTATGTAAAAAAACAAATGCTTAAGGTATATAATGTCAATATTAGTGAAATTGAAAATAATAAAGAGTTTAACTATAATTATGGATTTGTTTATCATAATAATTATTTTATGCAAACTGGAGGCGGGGATCCCAGCGAATATGAATCAGTTAGTTACATAGATGATTATGAAGTAGAAAATAATAATTTAATTATATATGAATATATGGCTAATTTTATCGAAAATGAAATAAACTTTTCAAAATATGAAGATGCAGTTAAATATTTAAAAGAGCACAAAAGTGATTTTCCTAGATATAAACATACTTTTAAGAAAAATGCAACCGGTTACTATTGGTATAGTACTGAAATAGAAAAATAAAAAGAAGGAGAAAAAGGATAATATGAAACAAATCGAAAAATCAATTATATTTATATTTATTTTAATATTAGTTATAGTTATCACCAGTAGTACTACTTATATAATTATGAGTCATAATCTGGCTAATCCAAATAATGATCAAACCCCACCAGATGATAACCAAACTTTAAGTGTAGATGAATTAAATAATTATTTAAGTTATGTTCCCAATGCTTATCAATATAATGCCTATCAAAAAGCTAACTCTTATTTATCCAATGTCGATAATATTTATTTATTATCCATGGCTTTAGGTCAAATATCAAATAAGTGTGGTCAAGTTGACTTTAATGCCATTGAAGCTGATAATTGCTTAACTAAAAAAATAAATAAATCCAACATTACAAATATTTTACATGAAATGTATAATACTAGTTTTCCCTCAATAAAATCTTATTTTGCAGACGGAGGAGATATAGTCGCAGTATATAATTCTTATTGTTATAGTTATGATGGTGAAAATTTTACTTTACAAGCTTGTAATACTAGCAATTATCACAATTTAAGTAAAATAAAAGATTATCAAATTCTAAATAATAATTTAATTATTTATGAATATGCTGCTTATTTAATTACGGAAGAAGAAAATATAATTAAAGATTATCAAACTGATTTATCCCTTTCTAATTTAGATTTTAATACCAATTATGAAAAATTTACTTTATATAAACACACCTTCAAAAAGAACGATACCGGTTATTATTGGTATAGCACTGAAGTAGCAGAAAACTAATCATTGTTATTTTATAAAAGTTAGGTATTTGTCTAAGACATTAATCATAATTCGCATATCTTACTATTAAGAGGTGAAAACATGAATTATCAAAATATGTATCCTTATAATAGACCTATAGGTGTTCAAGGAGGAGAACGTCAATTTTTCTTTCCCTTTTTAACTGGTGCTCTCGTGGGCGGTGCTGCTGTTGGTTTAACCAGACCTCGTCCTATTTATAATGTCGCCCCTAATCCTGGCTATGGTCCTGGTTATGGTCCGGGCCCAAGACCTCCTTATGGTGTACCTTATGCTTATAATTCTTATGGGGGATATATTCCATATCGTAGTCGTTAAAAAGTCCTATGACTTTTTTTCTATTTTAGAACTTTTTTCTATTTTAGAAATTATGTACAATAACCTTAATTTATGATAAAATATATAATAAGAGTGATAAATATGAAAGAAATTGTCGAATTTTTAATTGCTAATAATCTTACTATTTCTACGATGGAATCTTGCACGGGTGGCTTGCTTGCTAGTTTAATTACAGATATCCCCGGTGCTAGTGATATTCTAAAATTTAGTGCTGTTACTTATAGTAGTGAATTTAAAATTAAAATGGGTGTTAACCCCGAAACTATTAACAAATATACTGTTTATAGTGCTGAAGTTTCTAAAGAAATGGCCTATAATATTTCTAAATATACTGAAAGTTTAATCGGTGTAGGGATCACGGGTCGCCTAACTAGTAATTTAAAAGAAGAAAAAAGTGTTGATTTATGTATCTATGACCGTCGTTTCGATAAGTATTATCACACTTATAAAAAACTTGAAAAAAATACTCGTCCCGAAAATAAACAAGAAGTTATCACCGAATTTATTAAATTATTTAATTCGACAATAAAAGATAATTAAATATGATACAATTTTTCTGGTGATTAAAAATGAAAGTAAAACTATTTGATGAATCCCATGAAAAAGATTTAGAAATGAAAATGAATGAATTTTTGACTAAATTAGAAGGAGAAGTAATTGATATTAAGTTTAGTACCGCGATTATGACCATGGGGGAGGAACAAATTTATTGCTTTTCTGCAATGATTATTTATACCTAAAGAAAGGAGCTAATCAGTTAAAACTTTTAATTGATTTACATGTAGTATGAAAAAGAATTCTTTTATCGAAGGAACCATTATTGCCACGCTTGCTATAGTAATTACCAAGATTATTGGTATGCTTTATGTTATTCCTTTTTATGCCATCGTCGGTGTTAAAGGGGCTGCTTTGTATGCTTATGCTTATAATATTTATGGTTTATTTTTAGAGATTTCTACGGCCGGTCTTCCTAATGCGGTAGGTAAATTAGTTAATGAATATAATACTTTAAATATGCAAGAAGCTAAAGTAAGAACTTTTCGTTTAGGTCGGAAAATTTTAGCTTTTATTGCTATCATTGCCTTTGTAATTATGTTTGTTTTCGCGGGAACGATTGCTAGTTTAATATTAGGTGACTTAAGTGGGGGAAATACGATTGAAGAAGTAGCTTTTGTTATTAGGGCGGTTTCTTTTGCGATTTTAATATTCCCATTTTTAAGTGTATCTCGGGGCTTTTTTCAAGGTCATAATATTATATCGGTTTCTTCTTATTCCCAAGTTATTGAACAACTTGCCCGGGTTTTAGTTATTGTTTTAGGTAGTTATATTGCTCTAAAATGGTTAAAACTCGATTTAACTTATGCAGTTGGAATTGCGGTTTTTGGAGCTTTCATTGGGGGTGTTTGTGCCTTTTTCTATGTCCATCGTAAAATGGTTAAGAATAAAGCTGAACTTCATTTAAGTGATGAATTTGCGAAAAAAGATGAGGTTTCCGATCGGGAAATAATTAAAAAAATTATTAAATATGCGATACCTACCATTGTTATTAGTTTAGCTTTTTCTATCTACAATAATGTTGATATGATCCTTGTTTTAAGAACGATGGACTCTTTAGGTTTTAATGCTTTAGATGTTGAATTTATTGCTACCGGGATAAGTACTTGGGCTTCTAAAATTAGTATAATTATTACTTCTGTGGGTTTAGGTTTATCAGCCAGTTTAATTCCTCATATGGTCGAATCTTTTACTTTAAAAAAATATGATGATGTTAACCATAAATTTAATAAAGCAATATCCTTAATTATTTTTGTAAGTATTCCTATGTGTCTTGGTATTTCGCTTCTTAGTACTCCAATCTGGCGCGTTTTCTATGGTACCAATAATCTTGAATTAGGAGCTTCAATTTTATCAGTTTGTATCTTTGCTCCTTTATTTACTAATCTTTACACTGTTTCTAATTACACTTTACAAAGTATGAATCGTTTTAAATTAGTTTATATTAGTGCAATAACTGGTATTTTAGTTAATACTATTTTAGATGTTCCTTTAATGCTTCTTTTAAATGTCATAGGCTTGCCTGCTTATTATGGTGCTACTTTAGCTTCTATCATTGGTTTTTCTCTTACCCTTATTATTGCGATGGTTTTTCTTAAGAAAGAATATCATTTTGAATATACGGAAATCCTAAGTGCTTTAAAAAAAGTTATTTTACCTTTAGCTGTTATGACCATTGTGGTTATGCTTATGAATACTTTTATTAAAATAGATTATGCTTCTCGTTTTTCGGCGATAATTTATATTGCCATAACTTCAATAATTGGTGCTTTAACCTATTTTCTTATTTCGTATAAAATGGGCTTAGTTTCCGATGTCTTAGGTCCTGATTTCTTAACTAAATTAAAAAATAGATTTCTAAAACCTAAAGAAACCAAATAAAAAGGTCTAAATTAGACCATATACACATTTGTCGTATTATCCATCTCATCTGTTGCATAAAAACTATTTTGTTCTAGCTTATTTAATCGCATATCTAAACGATTTATTTGTCTTTCTAACTTCGACAATCTTGATTCAATCTCGGAGTAATCATTCATATAATTATTTTGATTTTGCTCCATACCTGTGTTATAATTCATTTGGGCATTCATTGGTCCTGCATAAAACCCTTGATTAGCATAACTTTGAGTTGCAAAAGGGGGATTAATTATATTTTGATTAGGAACACCCATCATATTCATATATGATGATTCTTGAAAAAAAGTATTTCGGTCTTTTTTCATCTTTATTTTCCTTTCAATTTTATTATATGCGTTTATTAGAAAGTAGTGATTTTAATGCGTCTTCGAAATGTAAAAGATAAAGAACTTTTGCTAAATAATTGTTCTTATTTAATAACTAATTTTAAAAATCTTAATTGGTCTCAAGAATTTAATAATAAAAATCCTATCCATTTAGAAATAGGTATGGGAAAAGGGGATTTTATTTATCATATGGCTTTACAATATCCCAAAATAAACTTTATTGGCATTGAAAAATATACTGGTGTTTTAGCCAAAGCCATTAAAAAATATCCTGAACCTTTACCTAATTTACGAATTATTAATATGGATGCTAAAAATTTACCTACCATATTTAATCATGAAATAAGCACTATCTATTTAAATTTTTCTGATCCATGGCCTAAAAAAAGACATGCAGAAAGACGTTTAACTAGTTATACTTTTTTAAAAATATATGATGAATTATTTAAGGACTCTAAAAAAATTATTTTAAAAACTGATAATCTTTCTTTATTTGCTTCATCTCTTATTACTCTAAGTAATTATGGTTATAAATTTAATGATGTAAATCTTGATTTAGCAAATTATGATATTCCTAATATTCCCACGGAATATGAAACTAAATTTATGAATAAAGGCATAAAAATTAATTACTTAGTTGCTATAAAAGATGATTTTCAAAATGAGATAATTTAAAAATTTTACTAACCAAATTTTAAAAATTTACACTATCTTTATGAAAGGTGATTAAATTGGATATAGTTTATGATAAATACTTTGATAGAATATATTCTTGGGCACTAAAGAAAACTAATAATAAAGAAGACGCTGAAGATTTAACCAATAATATATTTTTAGCTTTATTTGAATATTTTAATAAAAATATTTCTATTGCAAAATTAGATAATTTAATATGGAAAATAGCTCATAATATCTGGTCTTTAAAAGCCCAAACTTATATTAAAGAAAAAAATAATATTACTTTAGATAATATTACTCCAACCTATACTGAAAATTATTTAGATAAAATAATATACAAAGATATAATTGCTAACTTAACAAATATAGGTTTAACTAAAAAAGAATTTTTATCATTTAAACTTTATTATTGTAATGACCTTTCAATAAAAGAAATAAGTATTAAGTTAAATTCTAGCGAAAGTAATATTAAATATTATTTGTATAGTGCTAGATGTAAAGTAAAGGAGAGATATAATGAATAACTTAAAACTAGACGATTTACTAGAAATAGTAAATAAAGAAAAATTAAAAAAAGATTTAGGAGATTTTACTCCTTTATATCCCATGTTAAGGGTAGAGGATAATAAGCTATATATTGGTATATTATTAACTAAAAATACTGCGAATGTTTGGGATAAAGAAAGTAATATTAAACCAGAATATTGGGTATTAATAGATCCAAGTAATAATAAAATAATAGAATTTAACGAAACTAATAACAATGATTTTGTAATAGGAAACTTAATACCTAAAGATATTGAAAATAAACAAAAAGAAATATCTAAATATGCTGTTGCTAAAACTATGCAATATAAAGAATATTTAATGAATGATATTAAAAATGATGAACTTCCAATTCAAAAGAAATTAGCAAGTATTTTAAATAATGAAATAACAATTGATGATGAAAAAGTAAATATTAACGATTATTTAATTGCTAATATAGAACCAGATATAGTAGATAAAGTAAAAGAATTAGTTGATTTATTAGTAGCTTCTAAATATAACTCCATAACTTTCTATTATGATACTTTATTTAATGATATAATATCTAAATATAAAGAAAAGAACTATATTGATAAAGATAAAATAAAATTGTGCATCGAAATAATGAATAACTATTATGATGGAGTAATAGGTATAGATAATTTCTTTAATATCTAAAATACAAGATTTACAAATATTATAAAATAATGTTATAATGTATATATAAGAGGTGATATAAAATGGAATACGATTTTGATACTGTAAAAAGATTATATGATAAATATGGCATTAGCGTTGATCCTAAAACTAATACTTATTGTATTACAGATAGAAAAGATGGTAAGTCATATTCTTTTGAAGGGTTAGGAGCCGAAAAAGTAAAATTTGCTCATTATTGGGTATATGCTACTAAATACGGTCAATCAACTTCTTCACCAAATAATAGCAATATTACTGCAGAAGAATACGCAAGAGCCTTCAGTGAAGATTTAAGAGAAGTTTACAATACTATAATTGGTACGGCAATTCAACATTTACAAACAATTGGTAGAATGTGTAAAGTAGAAGCCCTAAAAAATGAACTTTCAGAAGCAATTTATGCTCATGCCCAAGATGTTGCTGAGGGACTTTATTCTAAACCAAATGGATACGCCGCATTTGAGACTTGGTGTAGAGAAGTAGCCAAAGTATATACTCCTGAAGAATGGGTAAGCAATAATAAATCTCGCTAATTTATTTAATAAAAAATATGTTGATAAACATTGGCTATAATTTTTGAAAATGGGATTTAAACAAATTAAAAAGGCAAAAAGATATATTTACCAAAGAAGAGAAAAAAATCTATATTTAAAGCTAACTAAAACCACGTTTCTAAAACGTGGTTAATTATTTTTCTTAATTAATTTTGCATGTATTACTAATCTTTTAGTACCATTATTTGAACAAGTAGAAAGGGTAAGTATTTTATCATCTGCGTTTACTTCTACTCCAAAGTTATAAATACTTCGGTCCATAACCATTTTAATAAAACTCATATAATCATCATCATCTTTAAAATAAACTTTTAAATAATCATTGGTTTTTGGTACCCGGTATATTGAAAATATTTGAAATTCCATATCTTCATATAAAGAATTAAAAGTGATAATTTGATTATCGGGATTAGTATACCAACTTTTATTAGCGGTCTTATATAAAGTTCCAAACATAACTCCACTATAATACATATTATGTCCATAAATGATGGTATTTTTATCTAAATTCATAGGATTATTTCGATAATCCATAAATATCCAACCATTCGCATTTTTCTTTCTCTCAATATTATGATCCAAATAATAATCGTTATCTGATCCCTTAACTACGGGATAATCCACATTAGTATTATTAACCTTTAACTGTCCCACGACATCATTATTAACTGTAAGAAGGGCCGCAAGTTCGGTATTAGTTACTAATTTAACTTGATCATCTATTTCTGAAGGCTCATTTTCACTTGGATTTTCGGGATTTATTTGTTCTTCATTGTTATTTTTTTCTTCTTCGGCTTTTTTTCTATTTTCTTCATTTAATTTTTTTATTATATCTGTAACATCCGTATCTTCAACAACTTTGGCTAAACTATTTTGAATAGCTGTAACTTGTTTTAAAGCTACATAATTAGATACCCCAATATAAGTTACTACTAAAATAACTAAACTCGAAATAATAAGTCCACATACTTTTAAAGTATTAATAATTGTTTGTTTAAAAATATTATTATCTAAATATTCTTTTGAATATTCTAAACTTAAAGTTGTATGATAATTCTTTTTATAAGATTTATTTAATTCTTTTAATTGATTAACTAATTTTTCATCATTAACATTTTCATGAATTAAAACTCTTAAATTATGTTTATTATAATTAGCTAATATTTTAATCACATTATCTAATTCTTTTGGAATTAATTTATTTATATGGACAACTTTTAAATAATTATTTATTTTACAAAAGTCTTTGAAATCATTAATATCTTCTAAAGAAAGAGGTAGGGTAATTTTAATACTAGATTTATAATAAATATTAGAATATTTAACTAAATTATTCGTTTCCATAAAATTACTCATATAAAGTATTTCGGATCTTGTTTCACAAGTAATATTATTTTTATCTAAAAGTTCTATCATAAAAGGTTGTAAAGTATAACAATTAACTGTTTTAATATTTTTGATTTTAATTAATTCTTCACAAATAGTATAAGTTAAAGCTTCATCTTCTTTAATATATAAATAATTTATACTAGTACTTTTACTAAGTAAATTAATTATTAAAGGAACTAATTCTAATTTTGAAATATTTACTTTAGAAACATTGTATTGTTCCGAAAGTTCTTTAATAAAACTTGTTAAAATTTTACTATTTTCTTTTATATAAACATCACTAAAAATAAGCTCATTATTACTAATGATATTAGTATTTATTAAATCATTACTTATAGTACTATTACTTGTCTTATAGGTAAATGTTATTTCATTATTGTTAATATTAATTAAAATCTTTTTCACATTAGCCACCATCTATATAATATCATATCTTTACACTTTTTTAAATATTTTACAAAAAAATATTTATTTTTTACATTTTTATGTTATAATAAGGACATAATAGTAAGTAAAGAGAGGTTATATTTTTATGAAAAGATTATTTATGGTTTTTAGTCTTATTTTATTTATGCTTATCATGATTCCGAAAAATACTTATGCTGCGACTAATTTTAGTTTAAAAGATGGCTGGTATACTAATGATAGTGCAATCTCCGCGGGAATTTATGGCGAGTTTGCTGCTGGTGGTATTAAATGGAAATATACTGATGAGGAAAATGGTATTAAAGAATGGCAATTTTCTTTAACAGCTAAGAGTGATTTAAATTCTATCTATATTACATTAGTACCAAATGCTTTAGAAATACAAACTGTAACTGCTGGCAATAAATTCTTAAAAGTATCAAAAAGCAATACCGATATTTTATTAACAGCTAATAATGGAGCTATGAAATCTGGTAGTACCGAATTGTTATTTACCGTTGTAACTAAAGATACTGCAAAAGAAGGCTGTAATTTAAGTGTATCCCCTAAAACTACAACCTGTGTTACTGTGGAAGATTCTTATTTAGATAAAGAAGGAAAACTAGTTGATAAAGCTAAATATGATGAAGTTTGTAATGGAGTAACTCCTTCAACTCCTACTGATGATCCTGGCCAAGATGTTCCTAACTCACCAGATACTGGAAGTGTTATACCATATCTTGCCATCGGTGGGGGCTTAGTTGCTATCGCCGGTGTCTACTTATATAGTCGTAGATCTAACAAAGTTTATAAAATCTAAGCTGAACATTAAGCTTTTTCTTTTAAAAAATCATAACTTTTAAAAATTATGATTTTTTTAATTATTATTTATTAAGTAATATTTCCGCCACTTTATTAATTGGTCCTGCACCAATCGTTAAGATTAAATCATTTTCCCTCACATGTTCGGCTAAGTACTCTGCAATTTCTTCATAAGTAGGTATATGAATAACTTTTTGATTACTCTTTTTTATTAATTCTACTAAAGTATCTTCTTTAACATTCCAAATATTTTCTTCTCGAGCAGGATATATATCACAAATGATTACATGATCGAATTTCGCTAACACTTTTGCAAATTCTTCCATATGTTCATAAGTTCTACTATAAGTATGTGATTGAAAAACAGCCCAAGTTTCATTATGTTTAACCATTAAAGAAGAATTATAAGTCGACATAATTTCGGTTGGATGATGAGCAAAATCATCGAATATAGCACAACCTTTATATTCACCTAAATATTCAAATCTTCGACCTACGCCTGTAAATTCTTTTAAAGCTTTTTTAATAATTTCTTTATCTATTTTATAATTAAGAGCCATGCCAATTGTGGCTAAAGCATCCATGACGTTATGTTTTCCTCTAACCCTTAAAGAAAAAGTATCAAGTAATTGTTCATTTATATATACTTGAAAAGTAGGAAACCCTAAATCAGAATAAGTAATATTTTTTGCTTTTATCATTGCTTTTTCATTTTCTATTCCAAAAGTAGTTACATTATTAATATCTTTATCCAAATCTTTCGTATTTGGATCATCTGCATTAATTACTAAAAATCCTTGAGAGGGGAGTAATCTTGTAAATTTATAAAAAGATTTTTTGGTGTTTTCAATTGTTTTAAAATAATCTAAATGGTCATCATCAATATTTAATATAACTTCACTTGTAGGATGAAAATGTAAGAAAGAATCTACATATTCGCAAGCTTCTAAAATAAAATATTTTTTACCACCAATATAATAATTCCCATTTATTTTTTTTAAAGCTGCGCCAATATTTATAGTGGGATTTAAATTAGCTTCTAAAAATACACTTGCTATCATACTAGTAGTTGTACTTTTCCCATGCGTTCCACTTATACAAATTAAATTTTCATAATCTTTAGTATACTCTCCTAAAAATTCAGCTCTTTCTACTGCTTCAATTTTATTTTCTCGGGCATAAACAAGTTCCGGATCATCATGACTAATCGCAGCCGTATAAATAATTAAATCGGTATTTTTTAATAACTCTAAATCATGTCCTATAACTACATTAATTCCTATTTCTTTTAGATAATCTGTATTATGGGTTCTAGCAAGATCACTACCAGTTACTGTTTTTCCATCATTTTTAAGCATGGCGGCGATGGAATACATACTAGCACCACCGATTCCAATTAAATGAATTTTGTTATAATCTTTAATTTCTTTTTTCAAGACTATTCCTCCTAACTTTTATTATATTATATACTCAAAGTTATAGAATATCAAATAAAAAACATATTTTGTCTAGTTTTTTACATAAAAGTTTGCTATAATGATTATGGTTAATTTAATTAATAAAATTAAAAACTATTTGGAGGAGTTTATGAGAAATATTAAATATTTTTTATTTATGATTATTGCTTGTTTTTCATTTATAAATATTGCTCATGCTGATTCAGTATGTACTTATACCAATAGTTCTATAAATTTTACGTGTACCGTTTCGGCTCGAAAAGGGGTTAGTTGTACTTCCAGCT
>CANQBY010000021.1 GCA_947589695.1 uncultured Bacilli bacterium | reverse complement strand
GAGGGTTTTGTGATGAATGATATTGTGATAAAAAGAGAAGAAAGAATTTATGAAGTTAGAGGAACACTAGTAATGCTAGATAGTGATTTAGCCAAACTTTATAATATGGAAACTAAAAGATTAAATGAAAATGTTAAAAACAATTTAACAAAGTTTGGTAATTATACTTTTGTATTAACAAGTGAAGAATATTTAAACTTGCGGTCGAAAATTGCGACTTCAAGTTGGAATAATTATGGAGGTCGGAGAAATAATCCACGGGTCTTTACTTATGAAGGAATAGAAATATTAAATTCAATTTTAAGAAAAGAAGATAAAGAAATAATCATGGCAAGAATTAAAAGATTGTTTGATTTAAAAAATAATGATAATATGGCTTTAATGCCTGTAAATACGCGGATTATTGAGAATTTAATTTATGAAATTAGAGGTAAACAAGTTATGCTAGATTCCGATTTAGCTAAACTTTATGAGTGTAAAAATGGAACTAAAGAGATAAATCAAGCAGTGAAAAATAACCCTGAAAAGTTTCCGGAAAGATATAGTTTTCGATTAACAAAAGAAGAAAGTGAAAGTTTTTTGGTCAAAAATTTTGACCAAAAAAATGAAACAAGAGGAAGAAAATATACGAATCCTAGAGTTTTTACAGAACAAGGAGTTGCAATGCTTGCAACAGTATTAAAATCAGAAGTAGCAACGAAAGTAAGTATAGCCATAATGGATGCATTTGTTGCGATGCGAAATTTTATAAAACAAAATCAAGATATATTTAAAAGTTTAAATAATCTAAATAATGAAATAAGTTTACATAGATTAGAATTAGATAAACATGAGAGATTAATAAATGAAGTATTTGAGAAGTTTGAAAGTAAAGAAGATGCAGAAATGATTTTCTTTGAAGGGCAAATATATGATGCTTATTCTAAGTTAATAGATATTATGAGTAAAGCTAAAAATAATTTGATTGTTATTGATAATTATGCCGATAAAACAACTTTAGATATGATTGCAAAAGTGAAGATTCCTGTTATTTTAATTGCGAAAAGGAAAAAGGCTTTGATGGAAATTGATTTAGAAAAATATCAAGAACAATATAATAATTTAACAATAGTCTATGATGATTCTTTTCATGATCGTTTTCTAATACTAGACGAAGAACATATATATCACTGTGGAACCTCTTTAAATCATGCTGGAAATAAAATATTTGCAATTAATCAATTTGATGAATCTAATATAAAAGAAAATCTTTTAAAGAAAATAAAAAAATCGCTAGATTCTAGCGAAAATAAATAAAGATAAAGATAGCAAGACAGATACAGTAAATAGAGAACTTCCAAAGTTTACCATTTTGAACTAATTTAGATAACCATTTATAGGTGAAGTAGGTAACAATAAGAGAAGCAGTAAAACCTATTAAATAAGGGATAAATAAAGTACTTAAAGTATGGGCCACGATTAAATCACTAACTCCTAGAAGCATGGTTGCAACACTGATAGGGAAATATAAAATAAAAGTATATTTTAAGGCAGTAGAACGTTTCATACCTACAAGGAGACACGCGACAAGCACGGTACCACTCCGAGAAATACCAGGCATAATAGTAATCATTTGAAATAACCCGATTATGATGGCGTCTTTTAAAGTAATATCGTAATCTTCTTTGGTTCCTTTTTTGTTTCTAATTAAGAAAAGCATTAAAGCGGTAATTAGAAAAGCAAAACCTAAAAAATATAGATTAGAAAATTTTTCTTCGATTAAATCTTTAAAAATAACCCCAACTATTCCGACAGGGATAGTGGATACAATTAAATAAAGACAATATTTAAACTTTGATTTATTAACTGGTCTTTTTTCTTTATTAAATAGATAAGTGAAAAAAGAACTAATTAAATCAATAATATCTTTCCTAAAGATAAAAAGAATGGCTAAGAAAGAACCAAAGTTGGCAACTATTTCAAAATTTAAGTCATTAAACATGTTAGTATTAAAAATATTTTTAAATAAGAAAATATGACCACTAGAACTTATAGGTAAAGGTTCGGTAAAACCTTGAATAATGCCTAATATTAAATAAATTAAATAATTCATATATATCACCTAGAATAATTATATAATATTTTTAGAATTTAAGAAATAAAATTAATTAGGGAAATAGAGAAATGTTAAAAATTTTATTGTATTTTACAGGAATAATATTAGTTAGTCTTGGCATATTCTTTACAGTTATTTATCTTAATTTATTAAGTATGGGGTATACTTTTTTAGAATTTGTTAACTTTATTAGTAAGAAAATAGAATTTTATTTTATATTAATGGGGTTAATATGTATATTTATAGCTTTAGAAAGGTGGATTAAAGATGAATTATTATTACGACATAATCTTAAATTGGAGCGAAAATCAAGAATATGAGTTTTATGAATGGAATGATACTGATTATTTAGAATTAATAAAAAAGATACCTTTAATGAAAATTAAACATAAAGATTTTGTAAATGTTTTAACTAATAAAATAAAAGTAAGTGAAGATTTTTTAAAAGAAATAAAAGATAAAACTTTATTAAATACGAAGAAAGTAATTAATAAAATTGAATATGCTTGCTTAATTACCGATGGGAAAAATGTTTTAGCATTAGAATTTAATAAAGAAGGATTAGTAATAAGTAGAAGTAAATTACTCGTGGATGATGAACTAGGAATATTAGAATTTGCTTATAATTTAAAAGAAATTATTTTTATTTATGAAATTATTAGTCCTTTAGAATATAATTTTTATTTAAGACAAGAAAGAGAAGCGAAACATTTAATTTTGTTAGAAATAAATAATTTATATCAAAATAAAGATAAAGCAAAACTTAAATATTTATATTATGAATATAAAGAAGAAACATTAGATGATATTAATTTAATTTATCATAATATTATAGAAGATTTAGATAAAGATTTTAATAAAGATCTTTTAAAATTGTATTATGTAATTAAGTTATCATACCATAATGTCTAAAATATGATATAATATAGGGGTTATGGATGTGATATAAATGAATTTACCAGATTTAAAAAAAGCTAAAGTTAGAAGTAATGAAGAGGTTAAAACCATTAAAGCAACAAATTTAAAAAGTAATAAATTTGCAGGAAAGAAATATTATTTGAGAACTTATGGGTGTCAGATGAACGTTCATGATTCGGAGGAAATAAAAGGAATTCTAAGTAATTTAGGATTTATTAGTACCGAAAATTACGAAGATGCTGATATCATTGTGTTAAATACTTGTGCTATAAGAGAAAATGCTCATGATAAAGTATTTGGTTTTTTGGGAAGAGTGAAACATTTAAAGAAAGAAAAACCAGAACTTATAGTGGCTGTGGGAGGTTGTATGCCTCAACAAGAAGGAGTTGCCAATACTTTAAAAGAAAAATATCCATTTGTGAATATTGTTTTTGGAACACATAATATTAATGATTTAGGAAAAATGATCATGGAAGGTAGCAATAAACAAGATATTGAAGTTTATTCCATTGAAGGCGATATTTACGAAGAGATTCAATATAAGCGAGATTCAAAATATGAAGCTTGGGTTAATATTATGTATGGTTGTGATAAATTTTGTACTTATTGTATAGTGCCTTATACGAGAGGAAAACAAAGAAGTAGAGCAATGAACGATATTTTAGAGGAAGTAAAAGATTTAAAGAAAAAAGGATATTTAGAAGTAACTTTACTCGGACAAAACGTCAATGCTTATGGTAAAGATTTAAAGCAAGGTTATGATTTTGCTACTTTGTTAGAAGAAGTAGCCAAAATTGGTATTCCGAGAGTTAGATTTGTAACATCTCATCCCTGGGATTTTACTGACGAAATGATTGAGGTTATTGCAAAATATGAGAATATTATGCCTTATATTCATTTACCACTCCAAAGTGGAAGTTCCAAAATTTTAAAATTAATGGGTAGACGTTATACCAAAGAAGAATATTTAACTTTATATAATAAAATTAAGGAGAGAATACCCGGTGTTAGTATTACAACGGATATTATTGTCGGTTTTCCCAATGAAACAGATGAGGATTTTCAAGAAACTTTAGATGTGGTTAATAAGTGCAAATTTGACGGTGCCTTTACATTTATTTATTCACCAAGAGAAGGCACACCGGCAGCATTAATTAAAGATAATATAGCTTCCGAAGTTAAAGAAGAAAGATTACAAACTTTAAATACGATAATTAATGATTACAGTTTAGAACATAATAAAGAATATGTCGGAAAAACAGTAAAAGTTTTAATAACGGGTTATAGTGATAAAGGGGTCGATAAGGTTTGTGGTTATACCGAGACTATGAAGCTAGTTAATATAAGTGGAGCTAAAGAAGACATAGGTAAAATTGTTGAAGTAAAAATTACCGAAGCTAAAAGTTTTAGTTTAGATGGTGAAAAAATAATATTTAGTAATATTTAGTAAAAAAACTCTTTTCAAAATTAGAAAAATGTCTTATAATTAGTATTAGATAAAATAGGTGATAATAATGCGGGTAGGCTATCGAGTAACATTAGGAATCTTAACAGTTATGATTTTAATTACGATGACTATAGGTACTAGTTATTCTTTTTATTCTGTTTCTGATGAACAGGAGAACCCAAATAGTTTAGCAACCACTTGTTTTAAGATAGAATTTAAAGATGGCCAAGATGATATAAATATAACGAATGCATATCCGATGGATGATGATAAAGCTTTACAGGGCACTCCTCATACTTTTACGATACATAATACTTGTACTCGGGAAAATTCGGCTGAAGGGATAAATTATAAAATTATTTTGAGTTCTTTAAAATTAGATGGTGAAGATGTTTCAAAGGATTTGACTAGTCAAATTAAATATAAATTGGTTGAGAATGGTGATGTAGTTGGAACTACAGGTACCAAGTTAAGTGAAGCTAATCTATATAATGACTTACCAGAAAATATTAAAAGTACTCATAATATAGATAAATCATATCTTTTAAAAGATTCAGGTATTTTGAATTTTGATGAAACTAAGACTTATAAATTATACTTATGGATAAATAGTGAAGCTGGTAATGAAGTAATGACTAATAAGTTTAAGGGTAAGATTATAATTTATGCAGATATTTAACTTCCTTTTGGAAGTTTTTTTCTATTTAGGCTTTTCAAAATACTAAAAATCATTTATAATAGTAATATAGTGGAGAAGTTGGTGGAGAACGTGGATAATAAAAAGACAATATTTTTACTTTGCTTATCTATTGTGATTGTTATTATTGCGACTGCAAGTGTAACTTTTGCTTATCTATCAGTAGGTGCTGTCCAGGAACAAGCCAATGTTCTTAATTCAGCATGTTTTGATGTGTCTTTTACCGAAGCTAATTTAATAAATGTAACAGGTTATCCAATGTCTAATGAGACTGGTTTAAAATTAGCTCCATATACGATGACAGTAACGAATACTTGTGGGATGGAAACAAATTATAAAGTATTGTTAAATGTTTTAAAAGGTTCATCTGCGACTTTATTTCCTTTAATTAATTATTCAACTGATGGTACAACCTTTGCTAAATTGAGTAATTTAGGAACTTTTTCAGTTCCTAGTGAATTAATAAAGGATCAAAATAATGTGGATAAAACTTATGTGTTAATCGATGGGGAATCTATTGGGGCAGCTGGCAGTACAACGGCGACAAAGACTCATGAGTTAAGGTTATGGATTGATGAGTCTGCAGAAAATAATATTATGGGACAAAAATTTCAAGCACAAATATCTGTTTATAGTGGTGATGTACCAATAAGCTAACTTTAAAGTTAGGCTTTTTTTTAGATAAAAAATATGTTAGAATATGATTGAGGTGTAAAAATTATGATTAAAAAAAATATTGAAGAATTTAAAAAGTTTATTGCTAGAGGAAATGTAATTGATCTAGCTGTCGGTGTTATTGTGGGTGGTGCTTTTTCATCAATTGTAACTAGTTTAGTTAATAATATCTTGACTCCGGTTTTAGGTTTAGTTTTAGGGGGTATTAATTTTTCAAATTTAAGTATTACTTTTAAAAATACGAAGATTATGTATGGGGCTTTTATTCAAAGTATTATTGACTTTCTAATTGTCGCAATTTGTATTTTTGCTTTAGTAAAAATAGTTAATAGACTTATGCATTTAAAACATAAAGAAGAAGAAAAACCAGCAGCTCCAGCTAAACCAGCTGATGTCGTATTATTAGAAGAAATTAGAGATTTACTTAAAGAATCAAAAGATCATAAGGAAAAATAATGATAGTAGCAATTGTTGGACCAACCGGAGTAGGTAAAACGAAACTTAGTATTGAACTTGCTAAAAAATATAACGCGATAATTATTAATTGTGATGCGATGCAAGTTTATAAAGAAATGAATATTGGAACAGCAAAAATTAAAGAAAGTGAAAAAGAAGGAATTCCTCACTTTCTTTTCGATATTAAAAATATAGAGGAAAACTATACTGTTTATGATTATCAAAAAGATGTTAGAAAATTATTAGAAGAATATAAGACAAAAAATATTATTATGGTCGGGGGAACAGGATTATATTTAAAAGCAGCTTTATATAATTATGTGTTTCAAGAAGAAGATAATAATACAAATACTTATGATGATTTAAGTAATGAAGAACTTTATAATTTAGCTTTAAAAAAAGATAAGAATATGAATATTCATAAAAATAATCGTAAAAGATTGATAAGATTTTTAAATAAAAAAGAACTTAATAATCAAGAGTGTTATCCCTTATATCAAGCCTATTATATAGGCCTTACAACTGATAGAGAGACTTTATATGAGCGAATAAATAAACGAGTAGATGATATGTTTTTGGAGGGTTTAGAGGACGAAGCAAGAGATCTTTTCCTTAAAAATAAAAAATCTAAAGCACTAGATACCGCGATTGGTTATAAAGAACTTTTTAAATATTTTAGAGATGAGATAACCTTAGAGGAAGCAAAAGAATTAATTAAGAAAAATAGCAGACATTATGCGAAAAGACAATATACTTGGTTTAATAATCAGATGGATATTAAATGGTTTAAAGTTAACTTTGATAATTTTTCGGAAACAGCCCTGGAAGTTATAAGTTATATCAATAATAATTAAAATAATTTTAAGAAATATAATTTTAGTAGGTGATAATTTTTGAATAAAAAAATTAGTTGGGTTCTAGATAAGATTGAAAAAAAAGGATATGAAGCTTATATCGTGGGTGGTTATACTAGAGATATGCTGGTAGGTAAAACTACTTATGATATAGATATATGTACTAATGCTACGCCTAAAGAACTGATAAGTATTTTTCCGGGGGCTTCATCTAAGAATCTAGGGGGAATAGAGTTTAAGTGGAAAGAATATAACTTTGAAATTACTACTTATAGAGAAGAAATTAAATATCAAAATAGAAGACCAATTAAATATAATTATGTTAATAATTTATTCGTGGATTTAAATAGAAGAGATTTTACTATCAATACAATATGTATGAATAAAAAAGGAAGTATTATTGATTTACTGGATGGTTGTAATGATTTAAATAATATGCTCATAAAAATGGTGGGGGATATGGATAATAAGTTAAAAGAAGATCCTTTAAGAATTTTAAGAGCTATTAGAATTGCAACAGTTTTAAATTTTCAAATTGATCAAGAATTAGGCGAAAAAATAAAGCAATATAAGAAAGAAATTGCCCAATTATCAGGAACGAGAATTAAAGAAGAATTAGATAAAATTTTAATTTCCGAAAATGTAAAAAGAGGTTTAGAATTATTAAAAGAATATGGGATTGCTGATATTTTAGGTATAAGTTATCAAGATATTGTGGCAATTAAAAATATGGAAGCAATGTATGCTCAAATAGAAATTAAATATAAATTACCATTTACTAAACAAGAAAAAGAAAATATTAAAGCAATTAAAGAAATAATTAAAGGTAATGATATAAATAAAAAAGTTATTTATAAATATGGACTTTATTTAACTAGAATGGCGGGAGCTATTTTAAATTTTAATCAAAAAAATATTAGTAAGATGTATAAAAGTTTAAAAATTAAAGATAAGAAAGATATTAAAATAAAAGCTTCAGAGATAGTTAAAATATTAGAGATTGATTATTCTAAAAAAGTGGGAATGATTTTAGATTTATTAGAAGATTTAATTTTAAGTGATAAATTAGATAATAAGAATGCTGTTATAAAAAAATATTTAATAGATAATAAAAGTAGGTGGGGATAATGGATACAACATTTTTTAAAACAACTAAATATGTTACTAATGGGTTATTTATTAAGAAAGCTTTAGAATTAAATTTATCATTAGAAGAGTTTTTAGTTTTAACTTATTTTGATAATGATAATAGTTTTTTAGATATTGAAAGATTAAGTCATAATCTTAATATGAAATTAGAAGAAGCTTTGAAGGCTTTTAATAATTTAATTTCAAAAAAATTATTGACCATTATAACAACTAAAGATGTTGAAGGAAGAATGATTGAAAAAGTTAGTTTAGATAATTTTTATCAAATGATTTTAGAAGAAGATAAAGAAATAAAAAAAGAAGAAGTTAAAACTGATATTTATAGTGAATTTGAAAAAGGGTTTGGAAGAACATTAAATTCTATGGAATATGAAATTATTAATGCTTGGTTAGAAAAAGGTTTTAGTGAAGAATTAATTAAAAAAGCTTTAAAAGAAGCAGTTTATCATGATGTAAAGAAATTAAATTATATTGATAAAATATTATTTGAATGGAATAAAAAAGGATATAAAACGGCAGATGATGTAGAGGTTAGAAATAAAAATAAGAATGAAGAGAGAAAGGAATTATTTGATTATAATTGGTTAGATGATGAAGAGTGAAATAATTATAGAGGGTTTAGATAAACTTTATCCGGATGCAAGATGTGAATTAAATTATAATAAAGATTATGAATTATTAATAGCTACCGTTTTGAGTGCCCAGTGTACTGATAAAAGAGTAAATGTAGTAACAAAAGAATTGTTTAGAAAATATGATATTTTTAGGTTAAAAGAAGCTTCCTTAAAAGAAATTGAAGATATTATTAGACCATGCGGTTCTTATACTAAAAAAGCTTATTATTTAAAAACAATAAGTGAAAGATTATCTCAAGATTATCAAGGGAAAGTACCTAATAACCGAGAATATTTAGAAAGTTTACCGGGAGTAGGAAGAAAAACTTGTAATGTAGTATTATCTAATTTATATAATGAGGCAGCTATCGCAGTTGATACGCATGTTGCTAGAGTGGCCAAACGTTTAGGTTTAGTAAAAGCAAGTGATGATGTTTTAACAATTGAGAAAAAATTAATGAAAAAATTTCCGAAAGATAAATGGAGTAGATTACATCATCAATTAGTGTTATTTGGCAGATATAATTGTAAAGCGGTTAAACCGGATTGTTCTAACTGTGAGTTTAAAGATATATGTAAGGAATATCCAAAGTTAAAAAAACTTTGAAGAAATTGACTTTTAGAATAGGGGGTTGTATAATTAATTTGTTTTTTGATGGGGGATTATAATGATAAAAGATTATGTTAAAACTCCTGAGGGAGTATTTGTGCATGATGATGAAAAAGGCATGTATGCGATAGATTATCAGGATAATATAGATAAAGTATTAGGAATAAAACATGATATAGAAGTAATGCAGAAGGTACTTATTTATCGAGTAATGTTGGTAAATAAATTACGAGTTGCAATTAAATTTAGAAGATTTTTACAAATATTTTTGGGAGTAGTGGAATTATTAACATGTTGTTTTCAGAATGTTATTATAGCAAGATTTATAGTTTCATTAATTGTTATGATGGGAATACAAGCTATTTTAGAAATTGATGTTAAAAGGAAGAAAAAAGAAGTTAAACAATCATTGGAAGAAATTGATTATTTAGAAGAGTCAATAAATGAAAAAGAGGAATCTTTTAAAGAGTTAGCTGAAGATGATACGGCAGATTTAACACCACCAGTGGAAATGAAGTCTTTTAATTATTATGAGAAAAAAGATTTATTAGAAAAGAAATTAAATTTGTTAAGTTTTTATAAAAATTGTCGCGAGTTAAGTTTAAAAGAAAAAAGTACTTCTTTACTAGAAGATAAAAAAGTTGAAGAATTTATTTTAGATTTAATAAAAAAATAAGAGATATCGGAGAGGGTATCTTTTAATTTGACTTTTAAAGTTATTGGTTGTATAATTAATTTTGTTTTTGGGGGAATTATAATGATTAAGGATTATGTTAAAATTGGTGAAAAAGTCCTTGTTCATGATAGTGAAGAAGGAATATATGAAGTACCATATCAAGATAATATAGATTTAATTTTAAATACTAAAGAAGATATACGAGTGTTAAAAGAAAAATTAGAAGAAAGTCAAAATTATGAAAATAATTTAGAAGAAAATGAGAAGAATGTATATTTAATAAGAAATTCAGTATTTGCTTCGGAAGTTGTTTTTAATTTTATATATTTGGTATTAGGAATGCCTTTTGCTTTATCTGCTCTAATATTTTTAGATTGTATTTTATGGGCATTATTAGTGGTTTGTGGTTTACATGCTTATCAAAATGAGAAAAACCTTAAAAAAGAGATGGATGATATTCAAATGGTGATATCTTATTTAAAAGATGAAATAAATAATAAAAAAGAATTATTAGAGAAGTTAGAAATAGAAAATTTAAAATCAAAGGGTAAATTAGTAACTTTAAATAATGGAGCAAAAAAGAAATTATTAGAAAAACAATTAGATTTGTTAGTTTTATATAAAAATAGTAGAGCTGAAGGAAAAAATGCTGAAGATATTTTATCTTTAGTTGAAGATCAAGAGAGTGAAAAGTTTGTAAGAGCTTTAATTAGTAAAGAAAGATAATAATGGTTAGAGATTATTTGAAAAACTTCATAAGGTTTGGTGGAAAAAACATTTGAAGGAGTTCTTTTAAGTTTAAAAAAAGAGATATCGAAAAGGGTATCTTTTAATTTGACTTTTGAAGTTATTAGATATATAATAAAAACTACTTTTTAAAGAGATGGAGGATTTTCTAATGTTTCTGAGTATGTTTTTTAATAAAGATAAAGTGTTTGTGCAGGATGAGTTAGATGGTTTTTTTGAAAGAGAATATCAAGATAATATTAAAGAGATAGTGGTACTTGAAAATGATGAAGAATTAATAAGTCAGGAATTAGAAGATAAAGAAGATGAATTAGAGGATATTTTGGAAATTGTAGGTAAATATCCTAAAAGAGTAATAGGCTTTTTTAATACATTAGCTTTCATTATGGCTGGATTAGTAAAAATCGGTTGGATATTATGGCCGTGGGCTTTAGTGATATGGTCTTTATTGAGTTTGGTTGATTTGCTTGTTAATACTTATATATATAGTAAAAATAATAAATTGGGAGAAATATTAAAAGTAGAAATTAATTATTTAAAAAGAGAATTAGAAAATATTCGAGTAAAGAAAGAAACATTAGAAAAAGATAAAGTTAGTTATAAAAAAGAAAATAATGTTAAAGTAGTTAATTTCGTGGCGATTAATAATGAGAAAAGATATTTATTAGAACGAAAATTAGAAATAATAGAAGATTATATGAAGAATAAAAAATATTATCAAAATTTAGATTCAGTAGAGTTAGATAAAGAATTTTCAAATCAGGAATTAAAAGAATTAGTAAGAGAATTAAAACAAATAAAATAAGGATTACATTGGTAATCCTTTTACATTTCTTCAAAACCTTGTTCTTCAAGTAAATTTTTAAATTCTTTCGCGGTGTAAACACCATCAGTAACTAATTTACCATCACTAAAATAAAGAATGATAGGAACTTTAGGTAGCTTAGAAGGCTCAATATTTAATTTATTAGCGATATCTTTTAGATATTTATTATTTTTATCTTGAATATCAGTAACATTTAAGTAATAGAAATTATTATGTAAGTCATAATTAGTAATTATTGGTTTTAAATCTTTTTCTAAATCATATATTTTTTGATCTTTAGTATAACTAATATAAACAAAATAATCATTAGGTGTTTCAGATAAGACAGCATCAATTTCGTTTATTTCAGTCATTTCGTTACTTATAGTATTAGAACTAATTAAATAACTAGTTTGATATTTTTCTTGTTCTTTAACGTGATACCACATATAAGAATAAATGAGAATAAGGATAAGAAGTATTACTAGTCCTATTTTTACTAAGTAATCTTTAGGATTAGTTAGCGATTTCTTATTTTTTTTAGAAGCCATAACATCATATCCTTTCATCAATATTTTAACACATTATAAATCTATTTGCAATTTAATTATTCTTGTTTATCTTCTAACGTTAATTTTCATTTGAAATTCTGTTTTTAATAAAAAAACTGAAATAAGTCTGATTAGAGTATAATAAGTTAAAT
>CANQBY010000020.1 GCA_947589695.1 uncultured Bacilli bacterium | reverse complement strand
GGTGTATCATTTACTCCATCACCGGTTACGGCGATAAATTCATGATTTCTTTTATAAGCATTAACAATTTCTAATTTTTCTAAAGGAGTAACTCTAGAAAAAACAGTTTTATCTTTTATATATTCTTGAAAATATTTAGCACCTTTTTCTAAAGCGGTTTCTAAATCAGAAGAAGTAGCAATATCACTTTCTTTTTTAGCAATGCCTAAACTTTTAGCAATACTAAAAGCTGTTAGGGGGTGATCCCCAGTTACCATAACAACTTTAATGCCGGCTTTTTTACATTCGGTGATAGATTTTTTGGCGGTAGTTCTAATAGGATCAATAAAAGCTACTAAACCTAAAAAGGTCATATCTTTTAAAGACTTTTCACTTAAAGTTTTGGTTGTTAAATCTTTTTTAGCAAGAGCAATTAAACGATATCCTTCACGAGCAAGTTTAGTATTTAATTCTCTAATTTGGTCTTTATTAATTTTACATTTCTTAGGAGTATTTTGATAATTAGATACCGCGAGAACTTTTTCTAAAGAACCTTTTATAGTAACACTTGTTTTTTTATTATCTTGATAAAAAACGGCCGAATAACCATTTTCAGATTCATAAGGTATAGTTTTTAAAATTTGATAATTAGAGCAATCGATTTGGGCATTAAGGGCGAGTTTTAAAAAAGCAATATCGATAGAATCACCAATATATTCGCCTAGATCATTTAATTTGGCTTCATTATTTAAAGCGCCCAGTCTAATTAGCTCTTGGGAGTTTTTAGACAACCCCGAAAAATCGGAAGTTAATTTTATTTCTTCTAAGCCAGGATAGGCAATAACTTTTGCAGTTTGTTCATTAATTGTCAGAGTACCAGTTTTATCGGAAGCAATTACCGTACAACTTCCTAAACTTTCGACCGAATTTAATTTTTTGACAATAACCTCTTTTTTCGCCATCCGATTAGAAGCAATAGTAAGCGCCATGGTAAGAGCAAGAGGTAAACCTTCCGGCATTGCCGAAACACTTAAAGCAATCACTGATAAAAAGATTTCTTTACCAGGAATATGTTTTAAATAAAGAATGAGACTGATAATAATAGCAATTATAACTACTAAAACACTAATCTGTTTTGAAAACTTATTCATGCGGATAGTTAAAGGAGATTTAGTATCTTCTTTTTTAGATATAGTGACTGCGATTTTACCAATTTCGGTATTTAAAGCCGTATTTACAACAACACAAGTAGCGCGACCGGTGGTAACAATAGTCCCAGAATAAACCATATTTTCACGTTCAGATAAAGGGATATCCCCTTTTAGGAGGCCAGCTTTTTTATTAATATCGGTACTTTCACCAGTTAAAACTGATTCATTAACTTTTAAATTAGAACTTTCTAAAATACGCATATCCGCGGGAATTTTATCCCCACTTGTTAAATACACGATATCTCCAGGAACTAAAAAGATGGAATCTATAGTTTTAATAGTTTTATTACGCCGAACCATCGATTTAACTTTAATAAGTTTAGATAAACTATCAGCATTATTTTTAGCTTTCCATTCCTGATAAGTACCTAAAATTAAATCAAGAACCACAATAAAAAGAATAACAAAAGCGTCAACGATTTCATTTATAATTAATGAAAAGAAAAAAGTAATAATTAGTAATATTACTAAAGGATCTAAAAAGCCTTTAAAGAAAATTTCCCAAATACTTTCTTTTTCTTTTTTAGGTAAAGAATTAAAACCATAATTGGTTAATCTTGTTTCAACTTCTTTATCAGTTAAACCCATGGGGGTTGTTTCTAATTTTTTTAATAATTCTTCTTCTTTTAAATTGTACCAGTTCATTAATCTCTTCCTATTCTTTATATATTATAACATAATCATACATAAAAAAAATAGAAATTGATTCTATTTTATAATTTTATTCTTTAAAGACTGCGTCTAAATAATAAATAGGACGACCTTCTTCATAATATCTTTTCTCAAAATCAGTCATGATATTAGGAATAGGAATTTCATTATGGTGTAAATCAAGACTTACCCGTTCAAAAGAATACCAATATTGTGATAAAGTCTCTAAGGAATAAGCAAAGAAACCTTTGTTATCAGTTTTTAAGATTATATGTTTATGACGTTTAAAAATACGATCATATAATTTTAAGAAACTTACATGGGTAAATCTTTTCTTTTCATCAATCTTTTTAGGCCAAGGCTCTGAGAAGGTTAGATAGATTGTATCAATTTCTTTACCAAAAATATTGGGGATATTAATTGCATCAGCATTAATAAGTTTTAAGTTAGGTAATTTTTTGTTTACTAAACGTTCAACAGCTTTAACCATTTGCGAATCAGATATTTCTAAACCAATAAAATTAATTTTAGGATAAGCCATAGCCATATTAATAATAAAGTCGCCACGACCCATACCTAATTCTAAATGAATAGGATTATTATTACCAAAAACTTCATGCCATTTATTTTTATAGTTTTCGGGATTAGTTACTAAATAAGATGATTTATTAATAATGATATTCGCGTCTTTTATTTTTTTATATTCCATGTAATTCACTCCTGTTTCATATTATATCATATTTTTAGAATAAAGGGAAATTATTTAACTCATACGATAATGACCTACGATATTATGAGATTCTAAGATATCTTCTTCATAACTTCTTTGATTGGGACTTGCATGATGGAAAACAAAAGGAATACCTTTTTTATTACGACTATCAGAAACAATTCCAATATGATTAGGGAATATGACAATATCGCCACCTTGCCATTCTTCTATTTTAGTTATATCCGTAGTTAGAGATATTGCATTATTTTTAAAATAAACTTTTAAATTGTTTACTCGCCTAAAATCAATATTTTTATCAACACTAGAAATATTATAATTATCGCGATGAAGTTTGATATCATTATTAACTAATTCTCTTAAATCATAACCAGCATTAAGAAGGCCAAAAGCAACCACATCCGTACAAACACCATAGTTATCATCCGGGTAACCAGTACTATAATATTTACTTTTATATTGAGGTTTAGTTTTTAAATATTCTTTAACATTTAATAAAATGTCGGTTTGATCATCAATATTATCGTTATCTTTATCGGTTTTGCTGATATAATTTTCGATATTAAAATCAGCATTGGTATATTTAGAGTGCGGTATAATGTTAAAGTAATATAAAAGATAGATAATAAGACTAATAATAATTAAAATAGTTAAAAAGAAAATAATTTTAGATTTTTTCATAAAACACCTTATATGTTTAATTTATAATAGATAGATGTTTTTGTCAACTACAAATTATTTTAGTTTACCTAATTTTACTTTTTTTTAATAAAAGTACAATACAATATGAAAAGACCACATATCCAAAAAGGAAGAGAAAATAATAGAGCAAGATATTCATGGCTTTTTATTACTTCATAACACCAAAAAATAAGAATACCAAACCAATATATTAAAAAAGATAAGACATAAATTTTATTAAAGATGGGTAGATATTCTTGTTTATTTAAAAAGATTACAATACTTTTACCAACAAAAGCTAGAGCACAAATAATAAAGGGTTGTAAAACTATTTTGGTGATGGGAGCAGCTAGAGTTTGGATATAGATTAAAATAGTTAAGATAATTAAAGATGAAATAAGATGGATAACATGAAATATTTTAAACATAAGATCCTCCTTAGGCTTATTATACCATTAAATGAGGATATTTAATAATAAAAGAAGTTCGATTGTCTTTTACTTCACAGGTTATAGTACCATTATCTTTATTGATAATAGCTTTGGATAGAGCAAGACCAATACCGATACTTTCAACAGAGGAATGTTCCGAAGTGTAAAACCTTTCAAAAAGATGCTTTAAATCTTGTTTAGAGATAGTGCCAGGATTAGTTATAGTAATAGTTGTAAAAATTTTGTTAGTATCTGATGCTATATCCACATTTTTATTTGTTTCAGTGTGTTCAATCGCATTTTTAAGAATATTAGTTAAAGCTTCAATTTCCCAGTTTAAATCACAATTTAGATAAATGTCTTTCGAATTACTAACTTTTAGATTAATATTTTTTAAATCAGATAAAGCAGAAACATTGCTGATAGCTTTAGTAATTAAAGTAGAAAGTGGTATTACTTCGGGGTGAAATTCAATCGCGTTTACATCAAACTTAGATAGCTTTAAAAGAGAGGTAATTAAAAAATTAATTTTATAAATATCTTGTTTGATATTACGAATAAAAGTAGTTCGTTCTTTTAAAGGAAGACTTGGATTTTCTAATAAATTATCTAAAGTTATTAAAATACTTGTAAGAGGTGTTTTTAATTGATGGGAAATATCCTCCAAAGATTTTTTTAATTCTTGTTTATCTTTTAGCGAATTTAGAGTTTCTTCTTTAAGCATAATCGTAAATTTGGAGATATCACTACGAAGTAAAGATAATTCGTCTTCATTATAGGTAGAAATATTGAGATTATATTCATGATTAATTATTTTATTTATTAAAGTAGCTATTTCCTTTAGTTTTTGGTTACTTTTATTTTCCTTTAGAAGAAGAATAATAATTAAAATAAGAAGAAAAACTACAAATAAGATTAATTCATAAATTAAATATTTTAAAAAAGCATGGTTGTTAGCATTAATAATGGTTTCATCAGAGTTATAATTATATTTTTCTAAAAAATTAGAGGGATTGTTACTATTTAAGATTTTAAAAATGGTATTATCAGATATATCAGGATATTCTTTTTTTAATTCAGCACTAATGGAATTTAATTTTTGATTGTAATTTTGGGTATAAGTATGATAAGCTTTTAAATTAATTAAACTTAAAAGAAAAAAGATAGTAATACTTACAAAAATTATTTTAAGAATTGTCTTTTTAAAATTAGTTGGCATTTATTTTATATCCTATTCCTTTAATAGTAGTTATTATATTAGTGCCTAATTTATCTTTGATACGTTTTAAATAAACAGTAATAGTATGGTCGTCAACATCATTACCGGTGATTTCCCAAATCGTATCTAAGATGGTATCTCTAGTAACAATATGATTTAGATTAAGAAGTAAAAGTTGTAAGATACGGGTTTCTAATGCAGTAAAAAATATTTCCTCTTGGCCAATAAATACTTGCATATTAGTTAAATCAAAAGTGATATTAGATATTTTAATTAAATTTTCTTTTTTAAAACGCATGAGAATTTTTTTAACACGAGTTAAAAGTTCTTTGGTGGAAAAGGGTTTCGTTAAATAATCGTCCGCCCCTATTTCTAAACCTTTTATGATATCATTTTCGTCGTCTTTCGCAGTTAAAAAGATGGTGGGAATATTAGCTTTTTGGATGTTATCTATAAAAAAGTTAAAACCATTACCATCCGGAAGGGAGACATCTAAGATTATTAAATCAGGATGATTTGAGGTTAGATACGTCAAACTTTCTTTAATAGTTTTACAATAGGTTAAAAGATAATTATTTTCGAGAAATGAAAATTTAAGACCATCAATTATTTTTTGGTCATCTTCAATAAGTAAGATATGCATAATATTTTCCTCCTTTTTTTATTATAACATAAGAAAAAGGGAATTAATCCCCTTTTAGATATTTTCATTACGAATTGTTTCAATAGTATTTTTCTTATTTACTTTGTTAACAGAATATTTCATAATTATAAATATAAGTAAGAAAACATTGATAATTGCTAGAAATAAAGCGAGATATGGTAGTTCATAAGTTAGACTATTATCACCATTAAAGGCTTTGTAAATTAAGTAAGATAAAGCTAAACCAAGAGGGATACCAAATAATAAAGCTTTAAGGCCCATGAATAAGCTTTCAAGACGGATCATACGATTAAATTCATTTTTAGTCATACCAACACTTTTTAGCATAGCAAATTCGGGACTGCGTAGTTCAATATTAGTCGTAATAGTATTAAAGATATTGGTTATACCAATTAAAGTTATAACAATAATTAAGCCATATAAGAAGATAGCTATTAAAGTATATAAATTGTTCATCATTTCGACTTGTTCTTCATTATTAACCACATTAAAATCTCGATTTTTTAATAAAGCTTCAATATCGTCTTGGAGAGTGCTGGCTTTTTTAGAATAAAAATAGAAGATATATCTAGTGATATTTGGGTAGGTTTCGTCAAAATAACTATCGGGGACTATTAAAAATGGTTGGGTATAATTAGATAAACCAAAAGGATATTTATCGGTAACAGCAGCAAGGGTTATTTCGCCTTCCTTGGTATTTTTACCAGTTGTTAGGACATCATTTTTTTTATAAGTATATTTTGTTTCATAAAGGCATTCAATTTTATCTGTTTTTTCAATATAATAACAATCATATGCCCGATTTACTAAAACAGCTTTATTTTTATTTTCTTCATAATCGAGACCTAAACTTTTTAAGTATCTTTTAAATTCGTGGTCGCCAAGAGTATAGGTAGCGATATAAGAAGAGTCTAAATCTAAACCGTCGGAATTAAAATGATTGCTATATTCCTGGGAATATTTAGGATTTAATATTCGTGTACTGATATTACGCATTATAGAATAGTTTTCAATATTATCTAAATTAGTAGTAGCGAGAGCTTGAGTTAGTAATTCTTTATCACCATTGGTATCAAGGGAAAAGTAAATATTGTAATCAGTATTTTTATAAGTGTTTTTTATTTCTTTATAAGCCAGATTAATAAAAGAGGATAAGGCAATAAAGGTAGTTACTGATACCGCGATAGAGATAATAGTGGTTCGGTATTTGCGTTTACTACGTTTTAAGTTTTTATAAGATAAATCGCCTCCAATTCCAAATAAAGCATGAATTAATTTGTTTTTGGAAGTTTTTTTAATGGTGATGTTCGCACTACTTTTAATGGCACGCATTGGAGTTATTTTAGAGGCTTTTTTAGCACTACGGAAGGCTGATAGATAAACTGTTATAATACTTAAAATGACACTTAAGATAATAGAAATAATATTAATACTAAAGACTAATTTTAGGTCTCCCGTGATATTGGTAGCAAGTAAATAATTACTTACAATAATTAAGATAAAGGCGGCAAAGATACCACTTAAAATACCTAAAGGAATACCAATTAAGGCTAAGATAAAAGCTTCATAAAAAACATTTTTCTTAATTTGCTTTTTAGTAGCTCCAATACTTCGAAGCATACCAAATAGTTTCATTTTTTCCGTGATAGAAATATCAAAACTATTTTTAATACAAAAGACAGATGTAAAAATAATTATTAAAGCGACAATTAATACGACTATTCCTAAACCCATGATACCCCCATTATCTTTAAGAGGATTGGTTTCAAGTAAAATTAAATAACTATTTTCATTATATTTATATTTAGCTTTAGAGACTTCTTCTAATGCAGCAGCATATTTAGTGTCGGATGAAGTATTATTATGTTCATAAATGTATTCTAAAGAACTGGCATTTATACCAAGAAGGTTAGAGGTAACTAAATATTTTTCTTTTAAACCTTTTTTAGTATAACGAGCAAAAATATCAATTTTACTAGCACTAGGTTTAGACATGTAAGTGATAAAAGTAAAACCGGGCGCAGAATAACTTTCAATATTGGTGGCAGGACGTTCAATTATCCCAACAATTTTATAAGTTTTTTTTGTGGTGTTGATAATTTTTTCGGCACTAGAGTTGTTGCTGGTAATATTATCATTTTGGTCTTCAGAAATATTAATTTCTTCATCAGGATTAAATTCTTGATAAGGATTGCTTTGTTTTAAAATTGTACCATCAGAAGAAATACGCGTACCAACATCAAGAGTAATAGTGTCCCCAATATTTAAAACTAAACGGCCATTAGTTTTTAGGTGGCTAGGAATTAGAATTTCGTCACTTTTAGTAGGTAAGCGACCATCAATTAATTTAACAGATAGATTTTCTAAAGCTTCTTTTGTAAAAGATTTTAGAAAAGCATAAGGTTTACTACTATTTTTGGAAGCAATTTTAGCATAACCAATATCTTCCGTAATATATAAATCCGAGATTTTATTATTGTTTTCAAAGGTGGCTAATTCATTTACGGGTACATTATAATACGCATAGTGAAAATTACCTTTTTCAGTTACTTCAAAGTTAATAAATGATTTGATAGCACTAGAATATAGGGAGGTTAGAGCACTTAATAAAGCGACAGATAAAATTATCCCAATGATAGTTACGATAGTTCTTTTTTTATTTAAAATTAGATTACGGATAGTAAGTTTTTTAAGTGAATTCATAATTATTTGTCCTCAACTATTTTGCCATCTTCAAGTTTAATTATACGATCGGCATGAGAGGCAATATCTAAGTTATGCGTAATCATAATAATAGTTTGTTTATATTCTTTGTTAGCTTGTTTTAATAACGCAACTACTTCGTCACTAGATTTACTATCAAGGTTGCCAGTTGGTTCATCCGCGAGAACTATCGTAGGTCTAGTAATTAAAGCTCGACCAATAGATACCCTTTGTTGTTGACCACCAGATAATTCATTGGGTAAATGATTTTGGCGATTTTCCATTCCTAATACTTTAAGTAAACGATTTAAGTCTTCAGTGGGTACCTTTTTATTATCTAAATCTAAGGGTAAAGTAATATTTTCGATGACATTTAAAATCGGAATTAAATTGTAAAATTGATAAATTAAGCCAACCTCTCTTCTTCTAAATATCGCCAAGTTATCGTCATTTAATTTATAAATATCTTTACCATCAACATAGACAGTTCCACTGGTAGGTTTATCAACACCCCCAAGTAAGTGAAGTAATGTTGATTTACCGGAACCGGAAGCCCCAACAATAGCAACAAATTCCCCTTTTTCAACACTAAAAGAAACATTGTCTAAAGCAACAACTTTATTGTTATCAGAGCCATATATTTTAGTTAAGTTTTCTGTTCTTAAAATTTCCATATTTTTTCCTCCATGGTTAAAGTATAACAAGCTAAAGTTACAAAAAAGTTACTTTAAGACTTTTTTCTAAATATTTCATTTATTAGTTTACTCTTTTAATTTACTAAATATTTATCCGATTGTCAATTTTCGGTAAAAAATTAAACTTTACTTTTATCTAAAAATATTATATACTTATGGTAGCGAGACACGTATAGTGCTTGCCACATTTAGCAATGCACCATAGCTACTTATTGAGTTATGGTGTTGTTATTCTTTAAATCATCCGAAGATAATTTGAAGGATAATTATTATTAGAAGAGGGAAGACTAAACAGTCTTTCTTATTTAATGTGGTAAATATTTGATATTCTTTTAAAATATTTTGTAGAATAAATATGATTTAATAAAATTTAGATGGATTAATAAAAATATATTTTTAAAAAAGATAGCTTCTTTTTAAGAAACTATCAATGTAAAGTAATAAAAATATAACTTGCCCTATATAACTTCTAATCAAATATATAATGTTGAAATTCTTCTTTCTCTATCATTTCTAACATTATTTCAGGCTTAAAGTTTGCTTCTTTTAATTCAGATGGACTTAACCAGATATAAGTTAAATGTTCTTTCTTCTTTTCTTCAATATTTGCAATTGATGATTTACTATACAAATTATAATCATTAAATTCATATTCGTGAATCATTAATATTTCATGATAATTTTTACCATTAAAACTAGAAACAAAAAAATTTTCTATCATACCAACTTTCTTTTTTAATGTAATGTCAATACCCGTTTCTTCTTTAAACTCTCTCATTCCAGTATTAATAGAATTTTCACCTAATTCACATCTGCCACCTGGCAAAGTATAATGACTAGCTCTATTATCTTTTTGTACTAATATTTTTTCACCATTTCTTATAACTATAGCCACTCTATAATTAAAAACTATATTGTTTTTTTCAAATTGAATATCATTATTCATCATTCTTTATTTCTCCTTAAATTTTCCTTTTTCTCTGGAAATTTATTTCAGCAGTTTTTTCTTTCAACATTTCTTATTTGAGTACCCTTTCTATTAATAATTAGTTAAGTTTAGCTTTACAGGTTAGGTTGTGGTAATTATTTATATAAAATCGTATCATAATAATTAGAGAACTAGGTGATACAATGTGAATTTACAGACGATAATCGGTAAAAATGTTAAATATTACCGTTATAAAAAAGGACTTACTCAAGAGAGTTTGGCAGAATTAATAAATGCAAGTCCTAATTATATAGGCAGACTAGAAAGAGGTCAACATAATCCATCCTTAAAGAAGATAGAAGATATTGCGAATGGTTTGGATATAGAAGCTTTTCAATTATTCATAAGCCAGACTGCTAAAGAACACTTACCTGATCGCATAAACTTAACTAGGAAATAACAATTAATGTTGTTATTTCTTTTTTTATTATATCACACTTTTAAAAAAATGTTAACTTTGTTGCGTGCATTTGCAATAATCTATCTATTTAAATTTTTAATTGAGAAAATATAAGTAGATAGGTGAAGTATAAATGTATTTAAATAATTTAAAAAAGCTTAGAATAAATAATAGTTTAAAACAAACAGATATTATAAATTTATTAAAATGTAAAAATACAACATACTCTGCTTGGGAAACAAATAAAGTAATGGTACCACTTGATGTTGCCGACAAACTTGCTATGTTTTATAAAGCTTCTCTTGCGTATGTAATTGGTGTTGAAAAAAATTATACTATGTGTAATTATAAAGAATTGGATTACGATAAACTTTTAAACAATTTATTGCTATTAAAAATTAAAAACAAATATACTTATGAAGATATTGCAAATCAACTAAAATTTAATAAATCTACTTGCTCGCGGTACTTATCTGGAAAAATAACCTTAAAAATTGACGTATTAATAAAATTTTCAAATTTATTTCATGTTAATATTGATGAGTTATGTGGAAAAAAATAAAATTCTAGCACTTAAGACATTATCATATATTAATCATATGTTGGAAAGATCCGGTTTAAATAATCTTTACTTTTATCTAAAATTATTATATACTTATTGTAGCGAGACACTTATAGTGCTTGCCAAAATGTTTTTGGTGCACCACTTCAAAAGAGTGGTGCTATTTTTATACTTTAAATCATCCGAGGATAATTTGAAGGATAATTATTACTAAAAGTATAAAGACTAAAAAATCTGTTTTACTCATATAACCACCTCCTAAAACTTTGTTTTAAAAGTTGGCAAACACCAAGACCCCCTTAAAGATGTGTCTCGCATGATAAACATACTACTTTTTTGAATCTTTGTCAAATTACAGATTTTGTTAAATCTGCATGAAATTTACGAAAAATATAACAGATATTTATAAATCTGCGACAGATTTGATTAAATTGGGAACAGATTAATAAAAATCTGTTTTTTTCAAAATATTTATAAAAAATAAAGATAGGCATAAGCTATCAATATAAAGTAATAAAAATATAACTTGCCCTTAGATAAGGTTTGCACTAAAGGCAAAAAATACTTTTAAACCCAAAACATGAAAGTGTAATAAAAGTTATAATATAAATTTTTTAGAAAGTCATAAGTAGCAAAAACATGAGGATTTAAAAAGTAAGTGAAACTATTATAGATAATACTAATCATGATAAGGGCAACAATTAGTTTTTCAAAATCGAGATTTATTCCTTCCTTTAGTAAAGATAAAATAACAATAATGGTACTAATAGTTATTAAAAAACCAAAGTCCGATAAATACCGCGGTAAGATTCCCGCTATCTGGGTATCTAATATTAAGATAATTAAAGCAATAATAAGACTCATAAAACAGATATTATAAAGATTTTTATTATTAATTATCTTTTTAAATTTAAAGAAGAATAAACCTAAGAGACAAATAATATTTATAAAGAAGAAACCACCATACATATTTTCATAGATAGTTTTACCAATATAAGTAGTATAGATGTTTTCTTTCATTATAAATGGGAAGATAGTAGTTATTTTACCGGGATTAAATAAAAAGTAATATAAACCTAGAAAAATACGATGGAAATTAAAGCCTCTTTTCGTCATATCATTTGTAGTTAAGTTATAGTTAGCACCAAAATTAAAGATACTACCAAACCTAGCATAATTGTAATACATAAGAAATAAACCAATAATGATAAACGGTGTTAAAAAGATTAAAATATTAGGGATATTCTTTTTGATAGTTTTTAAATCGGAATAATAATCTTTAAAGATAATAAAAGCGAAGAGACTAGTTAATAAGATCTGAGGACGACAACCCGCGGTTAGAGCCATACAAATACTTCCGAAGAGTAAATATTTTTTATTTAATTTTTTAGTAGAGGTTGATTTTAACCAAAAACTTAAACCAAGCAGGGCAAAAGATACTCCAAAAACAATAGGAAGACTATAAATGGTGGGATAACCAATAAAAGAAGTATAACCACTTGCAAATAACAAGAAAATACTTAATAAAGCATAATAGATATAAGAAGTGTTTTTAAAATATTTACTAATTAGTTGATAGACGAAATAAAAGGAACTTACAATTAAAAGAAGAGCTCC
>CANQBY010000019.1 GCA_947589695.1 uncultured Bacilli bacterium | reverse complement strand
CTTACTATGTTAAATAGTTTACCTAAAGTAGCTTTAGGCCCTTTAATTATTATTATCGCTGGTGCTAATACTAATTCTATTATTGTTATGGCTCTTTTAATTAATCTTATTGTCGGTATTATAAACATTTATAATGGTTTTAATAATGTTGATTCTAATTTACTAACCCTATTTAAAACTTTTAATGCTACCAAACTTGATACTTTATTAAAATTAGTTATTCCCGCTTCTTTTAAAACTATTATTTCTAGTCTCAAATTAAATATTTCAATGACTTTAATTGGTGTCATTATGGGTGAATTTTTAGTAAGTACTAAAGGTATCGGTTATTTAATTATTTATGGCACTCAAGTATTTAACTTAAATATTGTTATGAGTGGAATCATTATTTTAATAATTATTTCCTTTATTATTTATAAACTAATTAGTTATCTCGAAACTAAATTAACTAATCAAAATTCTTAAAAAAAAGTTGATCCAAACAAAGATCAACTTTTTATTATAAGAAAAATTAATTTTGAAAGATCAATTAATTTCTTTAAAATATTTCTCTATCTTCTTAAGATTTCTCTTAAATATTATTAACTCTCCTATATTCATTATGGCTAAAGCAATAAGAACATAACCAATTGTTGAGATTAAAATTCCTTTTGTTAAAATTATTAGTCCTCCCCCTATCATCACTAAGAAAGATAAAACTAAACTTAAAATTCCAGCTAATTTATCTACATAAAATATTTTACTAGCTAACGTAATATTAAGTACTCCTTCATATATTACCATTAAACCAATTACTATTCTAAAAATACTTTGTAATTCTTCTTTAAATATAATACATATAATTCCTAAAATAATATTTATAATTCCAAAAGATAAATCATAATTAAAAATATTATTTTTCCCCTCATATTTTAAATAATAAAATATTTTTAATATTCCATTTATAATTAAAATTCCACCCATTAAATAAGATATAATATTTAAAATACTTTTTGAAAACAATATCATAATTAAACCAAATATTATTGTCGCAACACTTACAAATATAGCCTCATAATTTCTCTCTTTTAATTTTTTCTCTATTAATTCCATTACTATCACCTACACTAATTATATCACAAAACTTTATCATCGCCTAGTCATATTCTTACTTTGGTCATATAAAGCTAAAACTAAAGTAGGTGGCAAATCTTCTTTTTTAGATTCTAAACTTTCTTGTGCTTTTGCTATTTCAAGGCTTTCTTGAATTTTCTCTTTTTTAATTTCTGATACTATTTCTCCGGCCAGTAATTTTTTTCTTACCTCTTCATCATAAACACAACCATAAGCAAGATCTATATATAAATCTTTATCGTCTTTCACTACCGCATGATAATAATTTCCCTCAAAATAAGATGGTAATAAAAAGGTCACTAAACTAGCATCTTTTAAATATTTTATAAGTTCCCACGATGCTTGATAACAATGTTGTTTTACTAAAAAGAAATCAAATAAATCTTTTAAATGTGGATTATTCTGTAAATAATGATAGGTCGTATCAAAAGAAAAATCTCCAAATATATTACTCTGAATATAAAACTTTCCCTCTTGGGTTCTAATCTCATTTATATAAGGTGATAATAACAAATAATCTTTTATATTACTATCTAAAGTAGTATTTGCTTCATTTCCAATTATTCTCATTGCCAGTAATATTTCATCTTTTAGTTGAAATCCTTTTTGCTCTAATATTTCATAAAATAAAGTCCTATATTCGGGATGTTTTGTAAGCACAAATTCTCTTAATCTATAATATAATTCTTCATACTCACTATTTTCATAACTATTTATTACTTTTAAATTAATTAAACCCGTTTTATTTCCAAACTCTGTTATAAATTCTCTAAATTTTTGCCTATTAATATCTCTATATTGGCCTTCATTTTCTAAATAAATTTTATAATAATTCATTCCCCTGTCTCCTTATTTTTAGATTTGTAACTCTAACTTTTAATAAACTTTAAAATATTTTTTACTGCTTTTTTAATTATTTCTAAACCTACTACTAAAAGCAATTAGTATTTTAATGCGTTTCTCCTTCATTTAGATTCCTCTTTCTCTATGTTCTATATGTTTTATTCCAATTTCAATTATTCTTTTACATGATCATCATCTAACAATCCCACTTCTTCTTAAGGTTCCTAATTGATGAGATATCGATGATTTACTCATTTTTAATAAATTAGCAATATCACATACATGATGAATTACATTACAATCACACATAAATTCCTTTAATTATAAAATCTAAATACTTTTTCAAAAAACTTCTACCTCCATCTTATCTAAATTCATTATATTATATTCTACCAATCTTTCCTATAAAAATTTAGTTAATCTTCTTTTTTACAATAATTTTATCCCCCGCGGCTAAAACAGCTGGTAATAATATCAAAATAAGTAATGCTGAACAAAGAGTTCCTTGCGATATAGTTATACATATCTTTGCTGCGATAGCGGAAGCAAAATGTCCTACAATTAAAGTTACAATAATTAAAATAGAAGCTGACGTAATAATTGTATGAATGGAATTATTATAGGCATTTATTACCGAATCTTTAACTCCCATAGTTTTTCTTTCTTCCAAATAATAAGAAGTATATAATATCGCATAATCAATTGTCGCTCCCATTAAAATACTTTGCACAATTAAAATAGCTATAAAATAAACATTATCTCCCATTAAAGATAAAATACCCATTGTTAAATATACCGCACATTGAATAACTAACACTAAAATAGCCGGAATTAATAAAGATTTAAATGTAAAAGCCACTACTATAAATATAATAATTATGGTTATTACTGTAATATAATTAAGCTCCCTATCAAAAGTAGTACTCATATCATAAGCCATCGGAGAATCCCCAATTACATAAAAATCTGTCATATCTTCTTTGAAAGTATTTTTAAGATTTACTAAAAAATTAAAAGTATCTTTTCCTTCTTTTTCATATTTCGTATTTATAACTATCCGTGAATAATTATCTCCCCGAATTAAATTTTGGGCTTTATCAATTTCTTTTTGCGCTTCTTTAATTTCTTTATTTTCATCATCATCTATAAAATCTTTAAATTTTTCATTCTGAATTATTTCTTTATTTAAAAATCTTACAAATTCTTGCACAGTTAAAGTATAACTCTCATCATACTTTTTTTCTCCCCCATAATAAATATAAAGCATTTCCATAGTATTTTGTTCTAAATCATCACTTAATTTCCTTAGTAATTGATAAGCTTCTTTAGCTCCATATTTTTTATTAATATTATTCATTATTTCTTGTAAAGTTTTTAATTCCGTTATTTGTTTATTGCTAAATTCTTTTTTATATTCTTCATTAGTTACAACATCTTTTAATAAATAATTAATAAAATCTTTTAAAGTTATTTTATAATTTTTATCTATATATTTATAATCATATAAACCATATAATAATTTTACATCTTCTTTATTTACCCCTAATAAATCTGTCATTTCTAAATAATTATATTGCTTATTTTCTAAAACTCCCTCAATTACTTTATCTACAATTAATAAATCATTTATTTTTTCTTGATCTATACCCGCAAGTAATTGATCATCTTTATGTTCTAAAATAAATTTTTCAAATTCTTGAGCTTTTAATTTTGTTGTTCCTTTATTATCAATATATAAAGTATATATATCTTTTACCATATCTTTATCTATATCAAGCATCCTACTTAATTGTTTATAAGTATATTTTTTATTATTTAAAGTACTATCCATTATTTCATTTAAAAACTCTAAATTAGCCCAGGTATCATTATCAATACTTGTTTTAAGTAAATCATTATCTTTATTAGTAAGCATTAATTTTACTAATTCATTTAAACTAGCTTGCCAATTATCCGTTTTATTTGTACTTAAACATATTAAAGCATATAAACCATTTATATCTTGCTTACTTATTCCTAAATTAGTTGCCATATCCGAAGCTGTATATTCTTCTTTCCCATTTTTAATTGCCCATTGAATTATTTGTAAACTTTTAAGTTTTTCTTCATCAAATGCTCCAGGATAATTTTGAGCAAATATAATTAAATTATCGATAAATTCTTCATTAGTCATTTCTTTACCATCCAGAATTTGCCCAAAAGTATAAAATTTTTCTACTAATCCCGGACTTAATTTATCAAAAACAGCAATTAATTGTTCTTTATTTCTTACTTGAGTATTAAAATCATTTTCATTTAAAGCAAACTCTCTAATTTTTTCTAAATTACTTAAATCTACTCCTTCTAAGTAACTGTTAAAACTACTAGTTTGTAACTTTTCTATTCCTAAAATAAGTTCTTGTAAACTTAATTTTGCTCCACTATCAACGGATTTATATTTTAACAATAATAATTGTTTAATTAAGTCTTCCCTAACTCCTAAATAACTTGCTAAACTCTTACTATTCATTTCCGTTGTTATAGTACTTTTATTACTAAAATTATTTAATAATTCCAAATCTTGTTTCATTGAACTATCAAATAAATCTTGATATTCTTCTTTATCCATTACATTATTTATTACAAAATTTGTAAATTTATTAATAGTTAACTCTAAATCAATATCACTTAAATTAATATAATATTTATATAAATCTCTACTTTCTGCTTCTTCAATTCCAAATAAATCCGCCATTTCTTTATAATCTAATTCTTTTTCTAAATCTTCTCTTTTTATAAATTTATTTAATTTATCTAATTTTTCTTTATTATCTTCTGTTATTCTTGTTTTATATTTTGAATTAGTTAAAACATCTTTATTAATAAAATCTACAAATTCTTTAGTTGTCATTTTATTACTTTTATTTAAAGCTAAATAATATATCATTAAATCTTCTGTTTTACTCTTTGATATATCTAAAATACTTGCAATTTCTCCTCCCGATTTCTTTTTACTTAAATTATTTACCATCACAAAATTTTTTAATTTCGTAATATTATTTTTCATATCTGGTTTTATTAAATCTTGTAATTCTTCATTTTGATAAGCATAATCTTCCACAAAATTCACAAATTCTTCTAAAGTAATTTTATTTTCGGTCTCTTTATTAAAATAATAATAGTATATTATTTTTAATAAATAATCGGGAATTTCAACTTCCGAACCTAAATCCTTTAATTTAGTCTTTAACTTATCATAAGTAAGTTCTTCATTAATTGTATTTGAATACGCTAAAACCTCATCTACTAAAGGATCATCATCTATTTTATCTAAATATTTTTTAACTTTTTCTTCATCTTCGTTTTTGTATATAATTGCCATTTGATTGTTCTCTACAAAAACTTCTCCAATTTTATCTTCTTCTTGATTAGTATAGAAAAAGCCTAAATTTCCCTTTAATATATAACTTCCCCCACATATAATTAAAAATAAAGGTACCGCGATATAACGCATTTTATAACTAATAGCCCCTATTTTATTCATTTTAATAATTGGGGTTTTCTTTTTAGTTTTCCCAATTAATTTATCAAACATTAAAATTAATGTTGGTAATACTAAAAATATACAAACTAAACTAAATAAAACTCCTTTTGCTAAAACTAATCCTAAATCTTTACCTATTGTAAAACTCATAAATACTAGCGCTAAAAGTCCTCCAATGGTGGTTACTGAACTACTAGAAATTGATTGAAAAGCATGATGTAAAGCATTTTTCATCGCTTTAATTTTATCTTTTTCTTGTTCTTTTTCCTGTTCATATCTAGTTATAAGCATAATTGAATAATCCATTGATAAAGCTAGTTGTAAAATAGCACTAATTGATTTAGTAATATTAGAAACATTATTAAAAATAATATTTGTTCCATTATTTAATAAAACTGCCATTAATATTGCGGTCAAAAACAAAAAAGGTTCCACATAAGATTCACACATTATAATTAAAATGATTAGCGCGCAAAAAATAGCTAAACCCACAATCCAAATCGGTAATACTTCTCCATTACTTTGGGCAACATCCCCACTTGTATAAAAAGTATAATCTTGAAAATGCTCTTGAATATTATCATATACAGAAGCCGCTGTTTTAGAATCTTTCTTACAATCTAAACTTAAAACATACAAAGTATAGTCATCTTTATTATACTCAGAACTATCATCATAATCTACTTCTGAAACGCCTTTAATCTTTTCTAAATAATTATATATATCGGTCTTTTCTTCTTCCTTTAAACCCTGAAACATTATATTTAAAGAACTACTTGGATAATCTTTAAATTCTTCTTCCATAATATCCATACCTTTTCTCGTCTCGGAAGTTTTCGGTAAATACTCAGCCATATCATAATTAACTTTAACTTTGGTTTCTAAAAATGTACATAATATCGTAAAACCAATCATTAAAACTAAAATAAAGTATCTCTTGTCAATAATAAAATCTGTAATTTTTCGCAAGTTATTCTTTCCCTCTTTCTACAAAGCGTAATACATTATATGTCAATCTATCTTAAAAAGAAAGAATAAAAATCTTATAAGTGTCTAAATTTAGACACTTATATCTAAAATGTCTTTATTAATCTGTTAAACAATGCTATAATAAAACCATCTTTATTAAAAAAGGAGCAAATTTTCATGAAAGTAAAATGTTTAAATTCTTCATCTCAAAAAACTCGTAAACTTATTAAAAACACTTTTGCCAAGTTAATCAACGAAAAAAAAGATTTAACTAAAATTACCGTTAAAGAGTTAGTAAATGAAGCTGGTATTACTCGCAGTACTTTTTATACTCATTATGCTAATTTAGATGAAGTTACTAAAGACTATCAATTAGAAACCATTGAACTACTTTGTAGTGATAATCTTATTTTAAAAAATAAAGAAGATATTCTAGTTTATTTTTCAAATATGATTAATTGTCTTAAAGAAAACGAAAACACTTATAAACTCTTAATCGTTACTAATGAATCTTTTATCTTCTTAGATAAACTAAAAAGAATAGCTAGTGAAAAAATATCTGTTGCCCTAAAAAACACCTCTAATGCTACCTACTTAGATCTAGATATTTCCTTTTTTATGGACGGAATTTGTGCAGAAATAATTAGATACTTTCGGGGTTATAGTGCTTATACTTTAGATGATCTTCTCTTAAATATTATAAAATGGTTCAATAAATTATTTTAATAGCTTTGATATTTTTTAATTATTTCTTCAGCCACTTTAATGCCATCTATCGCACTTGTGGTAATACCTCCAGCATACCCTGCCCCTTCCCCACAAGGATACAAATTTTTAATATTAGCTTCTAATTTTTCGTCTCTAATTATTCTTACTGGTGATGATGTTCTACTTTCAACTCCAGCCATGAGCACAGAATCATCATCAAAACCTTTAATTTTTAATCCAAAACTAGGCATAGCTTCCATAATAGCTTCATTTATATAATCTGGCATTATTTCTCTTAAATTTCCTAATTTATATTTTCCTTTAATCATTGGTTTTAATTTTCCTAAATTAACTGACGGTCTATTTATTTTATAGTCACCCCATAATTGTAAAGGTATGTCTCCACCCCCTATCTTGTAAGCTTTTTCTTCTAACTTTCTTTGAAACTCTAGACCCGCGAAAACATCATCTTTAAAATCATCTTTATTTATTGTAACTATAATAGCACTATTAGCCATACCACTATCTCTTTTATAATTACTCATTCCATTTATGGCCAGTCTTCCTTTTTCACTAGAAGCATTAACTACATATCCTCCCGGACACATACAAAAAGAATACACTCCTCTATTTTTACTCGTAGTATAAGTAAGTTTATAACTTGCTGGTGGTAGTTTTGCCGCTTCTTTTCCATATTGAGCTTCATTAATTAATTTTTGATCATGCATTACTCGAAAACCCACGGCAAAAGCTTTTGCTTCCATTAAAACATTTCTATCATTTAACATTTTAAAAGTATCTCTAGCACTATGTCCAATTGCTAAAACTAGTGCATCACATAATATTTTTTCTTTTTGATTAATTATAATCCCTTTTAACTCTCCATCCTCAATCACTAAATCCGTGAGTTTTGTCTGGTAGTTTATTTCTCCTCCATTTTCCAAAATATAATTGCGCATATTTACCACTACTTTTCGCAAAATATCGGTTCCAATATGGGGATTATGTTCATATAATATTTCTTCTGGTGCACCCTGTTTTACTAAAACTTCTAAAACTAACTTTCCTAAATGTCTTTTATCTTTAACTAAAGTATTAAGTTTACCATCCGAAAATGTTCCGGCCCCTCCTTCTCCAAATTGCACATTACTATCTTCTTCTAAAACCCCTTTAGTCCAAAAGTTTTCGACATCCTTAATTCGTTCTTCAACTCTTTTGCCTCTTTCAATTATTAAAGGTCGATAACCATTTTCCGCTAAAAGATATGCTGCAAATAAACCGGCCGGACCACTACCTACAATGATAATCCGTTTTTTTAACTTTTCTTTTCCTTTTATAGGTAATTTATATTCTTCCTCTTCTTTTAAAAACACATCTTTATTTTTATTCTTTTTTAAAAATAATTCTTCATTTTTTATTAATACATCTAATTCATAAACATATATAATATTATTTTTATCTCGAGCGTCTATCGCTTTTTTATTAATAGCATAATTCAAGATATCTGTTTGCTTTAAATGTAAAATACTCGCTAACTTTTTCGTTAATCCTTCCTTATTATCGTTATTAATATTTACCTTTACTTGTCGTACTCTAATCATTAATATTTTCTCCTGCTATCATGGCACTCATCCATGCAAAACCTAAATTATAACCCCCGCAATCACCATCAACATCTAGTACTTCTCCTGTTAAATATAATCCCTTAACTATTTTACTTTCCATTGTCTTTGGATTTATTTCGCTAAGTGGTACTCCCCCTGCACAAACTTGAGCTTTAAGAAAACCTTTGGTATCCACTGCTTTAAATTTAAAATTTCCCAATAAATCTGCTAGTTTTTTAATATCTACTTTATTAGCTAAAGTATCTTCTTCTATCTTTGCTAAATTTAAAATTACTTTTCCTAATTTATAATTTAAAAATCCTTCTAAGATATCTTTTATTTTATAACCTTTCATTTCTTTAATTTTTTTATCTAACCAACCTTCAAATTCTTCTTTACTCCCTAAAAACCATGGCACTAAATTTAGAATAACTACTTCTTCTTTTTTTAAACTTAAACCTCGAGCAATTATTCCACTTAAATTAAAAACACAAATCCCACTTATTCCATAATCGGTAAATTGGACTTCGCCCATCTCTTTTTTTACTTCTACTCCATCCTCTAATAAAGTAAGTTTCGCTTCCGCTCTTACTCCAGCCCATTCTTTATAATATTTATCATTCCCTATTACTTGCACTAAAGATGGTGTAATTAAAGTTAAACTATGACCTAAATCTGTTACTATTTTATAGATATCTTCATCACTTACTGCCGCTTTACTTCCTATAGCCAAAATAACTTTATCACAAACATATACTTTATTCTCGGTAATTACTTGAAAAACTGTATCTTTTTTTATTTCTAACACTTTGGTATTTACAATAATATTAATTCCTAAATTTTTAGCTTTTACTAATAAAGCATTTAAAATACTACTCGCTTGCATAGTATAAGGATAATAATAACCATTAATTACTTTGGGAACTATCCCTAAATTTTCAAAAAAATCTTCTACTTGATTTTTTTTAGCTTCATATATTTCTTTAAAAATATTTAAATCATTAGAATGATATTTTTCAATTGTTTGATTTTCATTCCAATAATTACATCTTCCATTTCCAGTTGCTAATAATTTTTTACCACATTTATTATTTTTTTCTAAAATGGTTACTCTAGCCCCTGCTTCTTGTGCTTTTATTGCACTAACTAAACCTGAAGCTCCGCCTCCAATAACTATAACATCCATCAAAAACCCGACCTTTCTTTATATCCATTTCTTGTTTATCCTTATTTTAACATACGAACATATATATGTCAATAATAAATTATTCCACTAAAAAAGACAACTTAAAGTTATCTTAAAATATCAAAATTATGGTCTTAACCCCGAACCACCTTGTAAAGTAATTGTCTCACCTGAAATATAAGATGCTGCTTCACTTGCTAAAAACAAACATACTCCCCCAATATCCTTTTTCGCATCGCCAAATCTTCCTAAAGGAATACTTCCAATTGTCTTATTATAAACATCCGGATTTTCTTCTTTCCATTTAGCTAACTCCTCAGACATTACTAAAGGACAAACTACATTTACTCTGATCTTATCAGGGCCCCATTCCGTTGCTGCTACTCTACTAAGACCTCTAATTCCTTCCTTGCTAGCCGCATAACTAGATTGGGCAATTCTTCCAAATAAACCAGCTCCACTTGCAAAATTAATAACTACCCCTTCTGTTTTCTTTAAATAAGGATAACATTCTCTCATGTAATAAAATGTCGCATAAAGACCACTTTCTACTGCCAAATAAAAATCTTCATCCGTGTGTTCTATGAGCATTTTACCTGACTTTGATGCTTGAGCATTATTAATTAAAACATCAATTTGTCCAAATTTTTTAATTGTCTCTTGCACTACATTTTTAACATCGCAAACTTTTCTTCCATCTGCAACTATTCCTAAAACTTCCCCATTATATTTACTTTCTAATTCTTTTTTAGCCGAATCTAATCTTTCTTTAGTTCTTCCAGTAATAACTACATTATAACCATTTTCCAAAAAAGCTTCAGCAACCCCGTAACCTATTCCTTTTCCTCCCCCAGTAATAATAACTACTTTTTTCAAATTTTATGCTCCTCTCTATCTTTATTATAATATAATTTAACTTAACATAAAAGCCTATTCCTAAAAATAACCCAAAAAATAAAGACGAGAGAAAAAGACTCGTCTTAAAAAGTTATTAGGTTTTTTTTTATTTTTTTTAATTTTAAATTTTAATTATCGTAAAACTTTTTTTGTAGCAGTTCCGATAACACCTAAACTTGATACAGCCATAGCAACTAGACTACCAATTGCATCAAAAGTTTTAGGATTTTCTTCAGGTTCATTATCACCTGTGCTAGGTTTTTGTTCTGGATTTTCAGGTTCTGGTTCAGTACCTTCAGCAAAACTTACTTTAATAGTAACATTTGACTTAGGCATTTCAAATTCGCCATTTTTAACTTCAACAGCTTTATCATCATTATCCACAACCGTATAAACTACATGATATCCATCATCTGGAGTTACCTCTATAAAATCAGAAATTTTATAAGTTACGCCAGCAACCATATCAATTTTATCTCCAACTAAAGAATCAATTGTTCCATTTTCTTGATCAGCTTCAATAGTAGCTTCATAACCTTCTCCAACATATGTAACACCATTTACAGTTGACTTAGATAAACTATTAGATAAAGCACCTCCAGCAGTTAAAGCTGTAGTTTTACCTACAAATGATCCACCAGAAATAAAGTTTGTTGGCATATTAGAGCCAGTTCTATAAACAACTTCTACATTTTCTGGACTAGTAAAACTTCCACCAGTTACTTCTAATGAATTAGAAGCATCACCACTATATGTAAATAAAGCTGCACATTTTTCACTTCTAAAAGTTCCACCAGTTACATCTAAATCTATATGTTTATAATAACCAGTATCTGTAATGATATTTAATGCCGCACCTGTAGCTTCAGCATTAGAAGTAGGTGTTGAAGTATGATTATTAGTACCACTTAATGAACATGTAGATGAATTAGCAATAAAATCACCACCACTTATAGCAACTTTTCCAGCTTTAACTGTCATAGCTTCAGCACCAGTGAATTTTCCACCAGTAATAGTCCAATCTCCAATACCTGAAGCATATAATGCAACACGTTCTTTAGAAGTATAAGAACCTCCTGCAATTTCTACTTTAGGACCATTACCATTTTGTATTCTGCCAAAAGTTTGAACTGTATAACCAGTTGTTTCCCAAGTACCATCTAATTTAACAGTAACATTTTCTGAATAACCATTACTTCCACCACCACTAGAACTATAGCCACTTTGATAAATTATAATTCCGGCATATCCATGAACTTTAGTGTTTTTTCCAATTGTTACATTAGTCTGAGCACTAGTACCATTAATACCTCCTAAAACAGATATAACTGCTTGAGTATAATGATTTGGAGTGGTAGCAACTGATTCTAATTTAACATCATCAGTTTTTAATGTTGCTCCAGAATTTACAATTATTGCTTCAGCGTCTGTAGAACTACTAGCTTTAATCGTACCTCCACTAATAGTTAACTTTGCGCCATTACTTACAGTAATAGGACCGCTAACAGTTAAAGTTTTACCATTAGTAATGTTTAATTTAACAGCTCCTGTTACAATTTTGTTGGCACTAATAGTTACATCGCCTGTAACGTTACAAGTCGAATAAGCATCAGAACTACTTATACAAGCTTCTACATCAGACGCTACTGAACCATTATAATTTTTAGCATTAACACTAGTATTTGCAAATCCAAAAGCAAATCCAACTAATGCCAATAAACCTAACACATTTTTTAGATTTTTCACAATCCATTTTCTCCTTTCCGATATCAAGTATATCACATAC